>CAYZKM010000197.1:0-8105 GCA_964478525.1 uncultured Bifidobacterium sp. | reverse complement strand
GTTCGGCCTTGCCCTGGCGCTGCATGTCACCGGCCTGATGCTGTTCGGCCTCGGTTCCTCCCTGACATTGCTGTCGGTCAGCAGCAGCGGGCAACAGCACGCCGCGTCGCTGTTCAGCGGCCCGGCGGGGATGGAGCAGTACGGCATGTGGATCGTCGCCGTCGTTGTCGGCGTGACCACGATCGCCATCCCGGTGCTGCGGCTGGGCTGCATGGTCGTGGTGCTGTCGGTGCTGCGGCTGGATCGCCCGCCGGCCTGGCTGCGCGGTGTCTTTGCGATGGCCGAGCGCTTGCGGCCCTGGTCGATGGTCGAGATCTATATGCTGGGGCTGTTCGTCGCGTATGTGAAGCTGGGCGACCTGGTCTACATCCAGACCGGGTCCGCGCTGTGGGCGCTGGGTGCCCTGACGGTGACGATGGTCGCCGCCGATGTCGCGGTCGACGACCAGGCCGTATGGGAACGCATCGAGCACGCCCCGCCCCTGTCCGCCACCCGCGCGCGGCCTGCCGGTGCGCTGGGGGCCAGATTGTTCCGCATCGGCTGCCGGACCTGCGGCCTGGTCAGCCGCGCACGCGACGGAACGCACTGCCGCCGCTGCGGGTTCCGGCTGCTGCATCGGCGCCCGTACAGCATCGCCTGGACCTGGGCGCTGTCGATCGCGGCCCTGATCCTCTATATCCCCGCCAACACCTATCCGGTGCTGACGGTCGTGCGGCTGGGCAACGGCAAGCCCAGCACGATCCTGGGCGGGGTGCTGGAACTGCTGGCGGCCGGCATGTGGCCGCTGGCACTTCTGGTCTTCACCGCCAGCATCCTGGTGCCGGTGCTGAAGCTGGTCTGCCTTGGCATCCTGCTGGTCACGACCCAGATGGGGTCGGACTGGCGGCTGAAGGAACGCACCGTGCTGTATCGCATCGTCGATTGGGTCGGCCGCTGGTCGATGATCGACATCTTCATGGTCTCGCTTCTGGTTGCCCTGGTGCAACTGGGCGGTGTCTCGACGGTCCGGCCCGGGACGGGTGCCACCGCATTCTCGTCCGTGGTGATCCTGACGATGCTGGCCGCGCAGTTCTTCGACCCGCGGCTGATGTGGGACGCCGCCGAACCGCGCCGCAAGGCCGCGGCATGAGCGATCGTCCACCGTCGGCCCTGGTCCATTCGCGCGCCGAACGGCGGCGACGGCTGTCGCTGATCTGGTCGATCCCGATCGTCACCGCGATCCTGGGCGCCTGGTTGGTCTGGAAGACGGTATCGAACCAGGGACCGATGATCACCATCTCGTTCCAGACCGGCGAGGGCCTGGTCGCCGGCCAGTCGCGTGTCCGCCACAAGGATGTGGACATGGGCGTGATCGAGCAGATCGATCTGTCCCCCGACCTGAAGCGTGTCATCCTGTCGGTGCGGATGAACCGGGCGGCCACGCCGCTGCTGACCGACCAGGCCCGGTTCTGGGTGGTGAAGCCGCGCTTCTTCGCCGGCTCGGTCAGCGGGCTGCAGACCATCCTGTCCGGGTCCTATATCGAGTTCCGGCCCTCGACCACGCCAGGCGAGCCGAAATGGGATTTCGTCGGCCTGGAGGACCCGCCGGTGCTGCAGGCCGACACGCCGGGGCGTGAATTCCGGCTGCGGGCCGATCGCATCGGATCGATCAACCTGGGCTCTCCGATCTTCTTCCGCGACCTGAACGTGGGGGAGGTGCTGGGCTGGGACGTGTCGGAAATGGCCGAGAGCGTCACCATCCATACCTTCGTCCGGGCGCCCTTCGACAAGTACATCCACAACTCGACGCGGTTCTGGAACGCCTCGGGCCTGTCGGTCGATATCGGCGTGAACGGGCTGCAGGTGCAGCTTGAATCCCTGCGCGCGCTGGTGCTGGGCGGCATCGCCTTCGACACCCCGGCCGAGGATGCGGGCGCGCCGGCCAGCCCCGAATTGCAGCAATTCACCCTGTACCCGTCCAAGGAGCTGGCGGATGGCGCGATCTACACGCGCAGCCCGCCGATGGCGGCGGTGTTCACCGGGTCCGTGGCCGGGCTGACCAAGGGCGCGCCGGTGAAGCTGCACGGGATCAAGATCGGCGAGGTCGAGAAGGTCACGCTGGAATACGACCGGCCCAGCGATTCCGTGATCGCGGTGGCCAGCTTCTTCGTCGAGCCCGATCGCATCGCCCAGATGCAGTTCCCCTCGGACGACGAGCTGGAGCCGCGGCTGGACGGGCTGGTGAAGCGCGGGCTGCGGGTGAAGCTGGAAACCGCCAGCCTGATCACCGGCTATAAGCAGTTGTCGATCGACATCTATCCGATGGCCGAACCGGCCAGGCTGGGCCGGCGTGGATCGATGTACGTGCTGCCGGCGATCGAGTCCGGCGGGGGCGACGTGATGGCCTCGGCCAGTGCCGTGATGGAGCGGATCAACGCGATCCCGCTGGAGGAGATCGGCCGCAAGCTGAACGATCTGCTGGCCAGCGCCACGGCCGTGGTGGGGGATCCGAACCTGACGCAGGCGGTCGCGGTGCTGAAGACGACATTGGCCGCCACGCAGAGCTTCGTGCAGAACCTCAATCGCGGGGTGGAGCCGGTGACGCAGAAGCTGCCTGCCATCGCCGCGCATCTGGATGACACGATCAAGCGGGCGGACCGGCTGATCGCGTCGGTCGAGGGCGGCTATGGCGCCAATTCCCAGCTCAACCGCGATGCCGGGCGGCTGCTGGTGCAGTTGGCGGACGCCGCACGGTCGATCCGTGTGCTGGCCGATCTGCTGGCCCGCCACCCCGAGGCCCTGATCCGGGGCCGCTCCACGCAAGGACCCTGACCACCATGGTGCGTTCGACCGGAACAGCCGCGCGTTTGACCCGCCGCCTGGCCCTGCTGGGCGCATGCGGTTCGGCGCTGATGGCCTGCGCGTCGCCGAACCCGAACCTGTTCACCCTGGCTCCGGTGCCTGGCGAGACCCGCGCGGGTGCCCCGCCGGTCGTGGAATTGCGGGCGATTGCGCTGGCCCGCTATCTGGAACGGTCCCAGATCGTGCGATCGTCCGAGGATTTCCGCCTGGATGTGCTGGGCAATGACTGGTGGGGCGAGCCGCTGGACACCATGCTGGGCCGCGTCATCGTGCAGAACCTGGCCCAGCGCCTGCCTGGCGTGACGGTGTTTGCCGAGAATGGGGCGATCTCGACCGCCCCCGACGCGATGCTGGGGATCAACATCCAGCGCCTGGACCAGAACCGGGCGGGAACGGTGGTGCTGGCGGCGCAGGTCTCGGTCACGCGGCGGGAGACGGTGGCGCGCACGGTCACGATCGAGGTCGCGCCGTCCGAGGCCGGCACCGCTGCCCTGGTCGCGGCCATGAGCGCGGCGATCGGCCAGTTGTCGGACCGGGCGGCGGCGATGCTGGCCGGGCGGTAGCGCGTCCGGGGGCTGGAAACGAAAATGGCAGGTCCGCGGACCTGCCATTCGCGATCAGGCGAGGCGCGCGACGGTCAGGACTGTGCGTCGGGCGACAGCACGATGCAGTTCATCCGGCTGCGGGAGATCTTCTCGCAGGCCTGCACCGCGGTTTCCTTCGACAGGCCAGTCATCCGGGCGCGATACAGGATGTTGCGTCCCTGGTGCACGCTGCCGACATAGGTCCGGCCGGCGCCGAGTTCTGTTCTGGCGTGGTCGCGCGCCTGGTTGAGCGCGGTCTGGGCCTGGCCCTGGTTGGCGTAGGCTCCGACCTGGATCGCCCAGACGCCTGATCCGCCCGACCGGCGCGACATCCCGGTCGATTCCGACGCCATCGCCGGGGCGATCAGGCGGATGCCTGACGCATGGGCCGGCACCGGTGCGGGCGGCGGCACGATGGCGGCGTATTGCTGTGGCGGCGGCATCGGGGCCGGAATGGGTGCCGGCATGGGGGCGGCGGTGGCGATCGCGACGGCGCGCGGCGGCTCGGGGATCGACGCGACCTCCACCCGGGACCGGGCCGGTGCGCGTCCGGTGCCGCCCAGATTGGCGGCCGAGGCACCGAAGGCGCCGTTGGAGGCAAGCTGCACGGCGCCGCGGCCATAGCGCAGGCCCGCCGGGATATAGGTCGGCAGCGCGTTCATCTCGAACTGTTCGGCCGGTGACCGCACGCTGGGCTGCCCGGCCAGGTTCGGGGCGATGTTGGCGACGTATTTGCGGGTTTCGTCCGGCAGCCCGCGATTGTTGGTCAGATAGTCGTCCAGGCGGGCAGGACCGGCATTATAGGCCGCCAGGAAGCCGGGCGAGCCGTAGATGTCGTACATTTCCCGCATATAGGCGACGCCGGCCATGATGTTCTCGTGCGGGTCGAACGGATCGTCGCCCAGGTCATAGCGGGAGCGCAGCTCGTCATACGTGCCCGGCATCACCTGCATCAGCCCCATCGCGCCGGCGCCCGAGGTGATCAGGTCGCCATTCGCGCGATACAGGCGGCCGCCGGATTCCTGGCGCATGACGGCGCGGATCCAGGCTTCCGGCATGTCGAAGCGCTTGGAGGCTTCCTTGATATACGGGCCCCACGGGTCTTCCGGCGGTCCCGGCGGCTTGTAGTTGCCGCGGGCATGCGCCCGATAGCGGGCGGCCTCGTTCCTGGAGGACGTGTCGTTGGTGTTCGCGCAGGCGGCCAGAACCGCCAGGACGGCGACACAACCCAGCAGGCGCATCACAGGGGCGCTGATAGTAAACCGTCTCATTCGCGAGCGAACTCCGTCGTGGCGCGGCCAGATGGGCCTGGGGGCACGACGACCGGATGGTCGCCGCTGATACGAACAATCAGGAACCGTTGATAAGCCCTTATCTGAAATCGGTGTTTTAGGCAACCCATCGATGTTGCGGATTGACACAATCCGTTTTCGAGCCGCCACAGGGAACAAGTGTCGAACGCTGGACCGTTGCGAGGGCGACGAAAATCATGAGTCCCGCGGCGGATCCGCGCACATCCGTCCCCCGCCGCCAGCGCCGCTGAATTGCCGCCACCGGCAAGGCCGCAGTTGCCGGCTCCCCCCCGATGGTCTATCGGCCTCCGTCTCATGAGCGAAGCCGTCATGCCCACCGCCAGGGCCTCCACCCTCGCGTTCGAGTCCGACATGTCCTTCACCGGCCGCAACCGGCTGGCCATCGCCGATGTGTGGGACGGGTTCCGCCTGTGGCGCCTGGCCTGGAGCCTGGGGTGGCTGGATATCCGCCTGCGGTATCGCGGCTCGATGCTCGGCCCGCTGTGGCTGACCATCTCCACCGGCGTGATGGTGGGCGCGCTGGGCTTCCTGTACTCGGCGCTGTTCAAGATGGACATCCGCGACTACCTGCCATTCCTGGCATTGTCGCAGGTGCTGTGGGCCTTCCTGGCCGCCGCCGTGTCCGAGGCCTGCACCAGCTTCACCGAAGCCGAACCGGTCATCCGCTCGATCCGCATGCCGTTCACGGTGTTCGCCATCCGCACCCTGATCCGCAACGTCGCGGTCCTGGGCCACAACCTGATCGTCGCGGTGGTCGTGTTCGCGTGGTACTGGCAGTGGCCGGGCCTGGACGGGCTGATGGCCATCCCGGGCTTCGCGCTGTGGATCGTCGACGCGCTGGCATTGACCCTGATGCTGGGCGCGTTCTGCGCCCGGTTCCGCGATATCCAGCCGATCATCAACAGCGTCATGCAGATCGCGTTCTTCCTGACGCCGGTGATCTGGAAGCCCGAGCAGCTGGGCGCGGCCGCCGCCAAGCTGCCGTTGAACCCGTTCTTCGATCTGCTGGAAGTCGTGCGCGGGCCGCTGCTGGGCCAGGACCCGAACCTGTTCACCTGGGCCGGCGCGCTGCTGTACAGCGGCGCGCTGTGGGTCGCCGCCTGGCTGTTCTTCGTGCGCGCCCGCGGCCGCGTGGCGTTCTGGCTATGAGCATGGCATCCGAGGCCCGCATCGACGTCGATGGCGTCACCGTGCTGTTCCCGCTGTACCACGGCAGCGCGCGCAGCCTGAAGAAGATGGTCGTCGCCGCCGCGTCCGGACGCCTGGCCAAGGACCAGCAGCACCGGATCGTCGTGCAGGCCTTGCGCGACATCACGCTGCACCTGCGCCGCGGCGACCGGCTGGGCCTGGTCGGCCATAACGGCGCCGGCAAGACCACGCTGCTGCGCGTGCTGGCCGGAATCTACGAACCCGTGATGGGGCGCATGACCGTCCAGGGCAGCCTCAACGCCCTGCTCGACCCCACGCTCGGCATGAACATGGACCTGACGGGGCGGGAGAACATCCAGCTGCGCGGCCTGTACAACGGCCTGCCCAAGCCCGCCCTGCCGCGGCTGGAGGACGACGTCGCGGAATTCGCGGAACTGGGCGACTTCCTGGATCTGCCGGTGCGGATCTACTCGGCGGGCATGGTCGTGCGACTCGGCTTCGCGCTGGCCACCGCCATCCGTCCGCAGATCCTGCTGATGGACGAATGGTTCCTGGCCGGCGATGCCGGATTCCTGGAAAAGGCACGCTCCCGGCTGGAGGAAATGGTTCTGGGCGCCGATATCCTGGTGCTGTCCAGCCATCAGAGCGATATCGTCCGCGCCTGGTGCACCCGCGTGCTGTGGCTGGACCAGGGCCAGGTCGTGGCCGACGGGCCGGCAGACCAGGTGCTGAACCGGTATCACGGGTTGCCGGACGAACCGGCGGCGCCCGCCACCGAATAAGGAGCGAAGCGATGCTGGTGCGCGTGCTGACGATGCGGGTGAACCCCGACCGGCTTCAGGACTGGCTGCGCTATACCAGGGAAATCGGCTTTCCCGGCATGCGCGCCCAACCCGGCTGCCGCGGCGTCTGGCGCCTGCATCAGGCCGATGCCGGAACGACCTACCAGGTGGTCACGGTGTGGGACAGCAAGGACGACCTGGACCGCTTCCGCGCCAGCCCCGCCATGAAGGAACTGAGCGACAAGGCCGTCGGCCTGACCATCCCGCCCCATGGCGAGGCGCTGTACGACCACGTTCCCGACTGAAGCCAGCCTATCGATACCCGCGGTAGCCACCTCTGTATCCACCGCGATACCCGCCACCGCGATTGCCGTAGTACGCGCCGCGGTGCGAATCGCCGCTCTGCGTCGCCAGGTAGACCAGCCCGCCGACCGCCGCGAGGCCCGCTGCCAGACCCAGCGTCGCACCCGGGTCGGGGCGGCCATCCGGCGTCGTGCAGGCGCCGGTCAGCAGGGCGAGGGAAAGCACGAGTCCGGTGATGATCCGCATGGCAACCTCCATTCCGGAATGCTGCCGCGGCTCCAAGGCCGGCTGATGTTCGCTTTATGACGGATTGTGGCGAAGCCGTATCAGCCCGGCACACCCTTCGACGTCGAATACTCGAAATGCAGCGCCTGGTCGGGCCGCACCACGCCGAAGATCGCGTGCGCGGCCATCGCCGCCTCGCTGAAACCCTGCAGGATCAGCTTCAGCTTTCCCGGATAGGTCGCGACGTCGCCGATCGCGAACACACCCGGCAGGCTGGTCTCGCACGTGGCGGGATCGACGGTGACGTGGTGCATCTCCCGCTCCAGCCCCCATGCCGCGATCGGTCCCAGATCCATCGACAGGCCGAAGAACGCCAGCAGCACATCGGCCGGCAGGTGCCGCGTCTCGCCTTGCAGCGTCGCGACCTCCACCGAGGTCAGCCGCCCATCCTCGCCGTGCAGCGCGTGCAACTGATACGGGATCACCATCTCGATCGTTCCGGCGGTGGCGGCGGCGTCGAGCTGGGCCGCACTTTCCGGCGCGGCACGGAATTTCGGACGTCGATGCACGATTGAAACGGTCGCGATGTCCTTCAGCGCCAGCGCCCAATCCACGGCCGAGTCGCCGCCGCCGGCGATCACCACCCGCTTGCCGCGCAAATCGTCCCGCCGGCGCACATAATACTGCACGGCACCCGAGTCCTCGAACGCCGCCAACCCATCCAGCGGCGGGCGGTTGGGTCCGAACGCACCCGCGCCCGCGGCGATGATCACCGCCTTGGCGCGCACCGTATCGCCCTGGTCGGTGGTCAGCGCGAAGGCGCCGGCCCCGCCGGACAGCCCCTCGACCCGGCGGCCCATCAGGCGCGGCGTGTCGAACGGAGCGATCTGCAGTTCCAGTTGCGAGAT
>CAYZKM010000196.1:0-8136 GCA_964478525.1 uncultured Bifidobacterium sp. | reverse complement strand
CGTGGTCGAGGCGATGGGCGGCGAGACCCAGGATGTGGAGGTCTCGGCCCTGTCGAAGATGGGCCTGGACAAGCTGGAAGAGGCGATCCTGCTGCAGGCGGAAATCCTGGACCTGCGCGCCAATCCGAACCGCATCGCCGAGGGGTCGGTGATCGAAAGCCGGCTCGACCGCGGCCGCGGCCCGGTCGGCACCGTGCTGGTGCAGCGCGGCACGCTGAAGCAGGGCGATATCGTGGTGGCCGGCGCCGAATGGGGCCGGGTGCGCGCGATGCTGGACGACAAGGGCCGGCAGATGTCCGACGCCGGACCCGCCAGCCCGGTCGAGATCCTGGGCCTGAGCGGCGCTCCGTCGGCCGGGGAACCGTTCGTGGTGGTCGACAGCGAAAGCCGCGCCCGCGAGATCACCGAGTTCCGCGAACGCCGCCAGCGCGACAAGATGGCCGGCGCGGCGACGACCGCGCGCGGCACGCTGGACCAGATGCTGGCCCGCATCCAGGCCGGGGAGCAGAAGGAAGTCGCCGTCCTGATCAAGGCGGACGTCCAGGGTAGCGCCGAGGCGATCCAGGCCACGGTGCTGAAGCTGGCGCACGAGGAGGTGAAGGTCCGCGTCCTGCTGTCGGGCGTCGGGCAGATCACCGAAAGCGACATCCAGCTCGCCAAGGCGTCCAACGCCGTGATCATCGCCTTCAACGTGCGCGCCACCTCGCAGGCGCGCGAGCTGGCACAGCGTGAATCGGTCGATATCCGCTACTTCTCGATCATCTACGACGTCGCCGACGACGTCGAAAAGCTGGTCCGCGGCAAGGTCGCGCCGAAAGCCCGCGAGAAGTTCCTGGGCTATGCCGAGGTGCGGAAGATCTTCAACATCACCAAGACCGGCAAGGTCGCGGGCTGCATGATCACCGAAGGCCTGGTCAAGCGCGGCGCCGGCGTGCGCGTCCTGCGCGAGAACGTGGTCATCCACAACGGCGAGCTGTCGCAACTGAAGCGCTTCAAGGACGATGTCCGCGAAGTGGCGCGCGGCTATGAATGCGGCCTGTCGTTCGCGAACTTCCACGACCTGCAGGAAGGCGACGTGGTCGAGTGCTTCGAAGTGGAGATGGTTCCGGGTTGAAGAAGAAAACCGCCGGCCCGACCCAACGGCAATTGCGCGTGGCGGAGGAAATCCGCCACGTCCTTGCCGGTGTGTTCGCCCGACGCGAATTTCGCGACCCGGAGCTTGCCGACGCCGAAATCACCGTCACCGAAGTCCGCATCAGCCCCGACCTGAAGCACGCCACCGTCTTTGTCACGCGGCTCGGCCGGTCGGATGTCGACCTGCTGCTGCCGGCGATGAAGCGCGCCGCGGCCTATCTGCGCGGGCAGGTCGCGCACGCGCTGCGCCTGCGCTATGCGCCGGAACTGCACTTCCAGCCCGACACGGCGCTGGAATACGCGATGCAGATCGACCGGCTGATGCACGACCCGGTCGTGGCACGCGACCTGGACAAGGGCTGACGCTCGACTCCATCCACCGCGCATGCATCCATGGCCGCCGCGCTGACGTATCGAACGATATACGTTGACCCAAGGACGGCCCATGTCCGACGCCGGCATACCACCCGAGGAGGAAACCGCGTCGCTGCTGCACCGCTGCGCGACGGGGGACCGCCGCGCCTTCCGCACCCTGTACGACCGCTGGGGCAGCCGCATGCTGGGCATCGCCATGCGCATCACCCGCCAATCCGCACTGGCGGCGGATGCGACGCAGGAAGCCTTCGTGCAGGTCTGGCAACAAGCCGGCCGCTTCGATCCCGCGCGCGGTTCGGCCGAGGCGTTCCTGGTCACGCTGGTCCGCTATCGCGCGCTGGACATCGTCCGCCGCCGGTCGCGCGAGGTCGACGGCTATGAACCGCCGGAACAGGCCGATGACAGCCCGGATGCCCTGTCGCAACTGGTCACCTCGGCCGAGGGCGCGGCGCTGCACCGCTGCCTGGGGCTGCTGGAACCGGACCGGCGGAAGCTGATCATCATGGCGTTCGTGGACGGGCTGTCGCACAGCGAACTCGCCGCCCGCACCGGGGCGCCGCTGGGCACGCTGAAATCCTGGATCCGCCGCAGCCTGATGTCGTTGCGGGAGTGCCTGGCGCCATGAGTGATTCCCCCGACCGCGACGCGCTGGCCGCCGAATACGCGCTGGGCTGTCTGCAGGACGATGATCTCCGCCAGGCCGAGGCGCTGATGCGCGGCGACCCCGGCTTCGCGCGGGCCGTCGCATCCTGGCAGGCCCGCCTGGCACCGCTGGCGCGCCTGGCGGACCCGATCGCGCCGTCGCCGGATTTGTGGGCGCGGATCGAGGCCGCGACCGCCCCGGCGGCAAACGACAACCTGATCCCGCGCCGGCGCCTGCGGGTGTGGCAGGCGGCCACCGGCCTGTCGCTGGCCATCGCCGCCTCCCTGGCGCTGTTCCTGGTGGTACGCCAGCCGGAGCCGGCTCGCCTGGCCGTGCTGGCGCCATTGTCCGGCGGCGGCACGCCGGTCCTGGTCGCGACGGCCGAGCGTGGCGGCGGGCTGACGGTTCGGCCGAACGGGGCGATCGCGGTGCCGAGCGATCGCGACCTGGAACTGTGGGCGCTGGCCAAGGGCGAGACCCGGCCCCGGTCGCTGGGCGTGCTGCCCGCCACCGGGCGGCACCTGGTGGCGACCCTGGCGCCCGAGACCCAGCTGCTGGTCAGCCTGGAACCGCTCGGCGGATCGCCCACCGGGCAGCCGACCGGCCCGGTGCTGTATGGCGGCACGCTGACGGCGGTGAACTGACGCCGGTCAGGCCCCCCGCGCCACCGGCATCTGCAGCACCACCTTGCCCATCGACTTGCGTGCGGCCACGGTTTCCATCGCCGCCCGGTGCTGGCCCAGGGGGAATTTGTGGGACGAGACAGGCTTCAGCCTGCCCTCGGCGTGCCAGGCGAACATGCGGGCGAAGGCGCCGCGCACCGCGGCCTCGTGCTTCTTCCGCTCATCCACCCGGCCCCAACCGGTGTAGTTGCCATAGTTGAAGCCCAGGACCGAGACATCCTTCACCAGGATGATGTTGCCCGGGATCTGCTGGACGCGCCCGCCGGCGAAGCCGATCACCAGGATGCGCCCGCTGTTGGCAACGCAGCGCAGCGACAGGTCGAACACATCGCCGCCGACCGGGTCATAGATCACGTTCGCCCCGCCGGGGATCAGCGCCAGGATCCGCTCGCGCGCGTCGGGGGACGGCAGCGGCACGGCGTGGTCGGCGCCATGGGCCAGGGCGAGGGCGCGCTTCTCCTCGGATGACGCGGTGGCGACGACCGTGGCGCCCATGGCCTTGCCGATCTCCACCGCCGCCAGCCCGACCGAGCCCGCGGCGCCGTGCACCAGCAGCGTCTCCCCGGCTTTCAGCCCGGCGCGCCAGACCAGCGCGGCATAGGACGTGCCATAGGACAGCGGGAATTGCGGCGCGACGTCCAGCGGCATGGTGTCGGGCAGCTTGTAGACCGTGGCGGGGTCGACGCAGACCTCCTCGGCATGGCCACCCCAGTCGATCCCGCCGCATACCCGGTCACCCACCGCGAAGCCGGCGACGCCGGGCGCGACCTCGGTGATGATGCCGGAAATCTCGGTGCCCGGGGTGAACGGCAGCGGCGGCTTGCGCTGGTACCGGCCCTCGGTCACCAGCTGGGTGGCGAAGGACACGCCGGCATAATGGATCGCGATCCGCACCTGGCCGGGACCCAGCACGGGCACGGGGATTTCCTCCACCGGCAGGTCGACGAAGGGCATCCATCGGTTGCAGCGCAGGGCCTTCATGGTGCGGGTCATGACGCGTCCTCCAGATAGACGGTGCCGTCCAGGATACGCCGCGCGGTGCGCCCGAGGGTGGCGCGCCGGACGCCGTGGTTGATGCCGGGGCCCGAGAGGATGACCTCGGATTCGGTGTCGATCACGCCGGCCGGGTGGCCGATGCGGATTTCCACCCGGTCGCGGGCGGCCGCGCGCAGGGCCTGATGGACGATGCTGCCCTCGATGCGGGCGGCGACGCCGGTGCAGGCGGTCGATGTGCCGGCATAGGTCTTGTGGGTGATCTGCATGAACAGCAGGCGGGACACCAGGTCGACATCGTCGGCCGCGACCGGCGCCCCATCCAGATGCCCGACATAGGCGGCGGGCGGCGAGATGATGCCCAGGATCGGCGTGGCCGGGGTTTCGGACCGCGCCGCCTGTGGCGAGGACGCCATGCCCATCCGCGCCGCGCCGGTGCCGCGGATCAGTTCCAGGCGTGCCAGCAGGGCCTTGTCACCATCGATCCCGGCCGGAGACTCGGTGCCGGCCAGGCCCACATCGGCGGCACGGATGAACACATGGGCATTGCCGATATCGACCAGTGACGCCTCGATCGGTCCCAGGCCGGGCACGTCCAGCCGGTCCACCGGGTTGCCGGTCGGCAGCAGCGATCCGGTGGCGCCCCCGGCGGTATCGGCGAAATCCAGCAGGATGCGCGCCCCGGTGCCCGGCACGCCCGGCACGCGATAGGTGCCCAGCCGCACCGGGCGGCCGTCCTTGACCGGCACCTCGATGGTCAGCACACGCTTCAGGTTGGTGGTGTAGACGCGGACGCGGGTGGTGCCCTCCACCGCGGGGACCATGCCCTCCTCGATCGCATATTGCCCGACCGCGGACGAGATGTTGCCGCACAGGCTGTGGTAGTCCACGACCGGCCGGTCGATCTCCACCTGCCCGAACGTGTAGGTGACATCGGTGTCCGGCATCCGCGCCGCGCCGATGATGGCCAGCTTCGACGTCAGCGGATCGGCCCCGCCCAGGCCGTCGATCTGCCGCTTGTCGGGGGATCCGAACACCTTCAGGATGACGCCATCGCGCGCCGGCCCCGGCGGTGGCAGGTCTTCCTCGCGCAGGAACACGGCCTTGCTCGTGCCCCCGCGCATGATCGTGCAGCGTAACGCGTCCATTCCGAACCCTCCCGTCCGGCCAGTGTCCGGTCCGGGTGGTGGCGCGTCAATCGGGCGCGGCGCCGCCTTTGCAATCCGGGCCGCTTGGCCATAGCCTGCCGCCGCACCACCCCCGCACGGAGCCAACCATGCGCGTCACAGTCGTTCAGATGAACCCCGGCGCCGACAAGGACCAGAATATCGCCCAGGCCCGCAGCCTGATCGAGGGGGCGGTGGCCGAGGACCGGCCCAGCATCGTCAGCCTGCCGGAAGTCTGGTCGTCACTGGGCGGGGACCGCACGGTGCGCCAGGCCAACGCCGAGACGCTGCCGCCCGCAGGATCGAACGAACCCGGCGGCCCGGCCTATGAGTTCATGCGTGGCATCGCCCGCACCCACAAGGTGCACGTGCATGGCGGGTCGATCATCGAGAAAGGCCCCGAGAAGCTGTTCAACACGACCGTCGTGTTCAACCCCGACGGCACCGAGCTGGCCCGCTATCGCAAGATGCACCTGTTCGACATCGTCGCCCCCGATGGCACGGGATACCGCGAAAGCAACACCTACGGCGCCGGCGACCAGGTCGTGACGTACGAGGCCGACGGCGTGAAAGTGGGCTGCGCCATCTGCTACGACATCCGCTTCCCCGACCTGTTCTGGGAACTGCGCGCCCGCGGGGCGGAGCTGATCTTCCTGCCCAGCGCCTTCACCCTGGCCACCGGCAAGGATCACTGGGAAACCCTGCTGAAATCCCGCGCCATCGAGACGCAGTGCTGGTTCGCCGCCCCCGCCACCTGGGGCAAGCACCTGGAAGGCAAGGGCGAGGCCCGCTTCACCTACGGCCACTCGCTGGTCGTCGATCCCTGGGGCCACGTCACCGCCAAGGTCCCCGACGGTATCGGCTGGGCCACCGCTCGGCTGGACCCGAAGGTGACGGCGCGGGTGCGCCGCGACATGCCGGTGCTGGAACACCGGAAGCGCATGTGACCCTGTCCGCGCCGCTGACGCCGGCCCAGCCACCCCGCCTGTACCAGGCCGGGGAAATCGCTTTCGAAGCGGCGCCCTCGCCGCTGGCGACGGAAGCCCGCGCCGAGCTGATCGCCCGGTATGGGGATTGCCCGCTGCACCAGGCGCGGATCGTCGTCGCGCTGGGCGGCGACGGGTTCATGCTGGAAACCATCCACGCCGTGCTGGACCGCACCATCCCGGTCTATGGCATGAACCGCGGATCGGTCGGGTTCCTGATGAACGCCTACAGCGTCGACGACCTGCCGGGCCGCCTGTCCGGCGCGCAGGCGGCCGAGTTGCACCCGCTGCGGATGCATGCCGTCACCGTCGCCGGCGCGGTGGTCGAGGCGCTGGCGTTCAACGAGGTCAGCCTGCTGCGGCAGCTGCGCCAGGCATCGAAGATCCGCATCACCATCGACGGCCGGGTCCGCCTGGCCGAACTGTCATGCGATGGCGTGCTGATCTCCACCCCCGCCGGATCGACCGCCTATAACCTGTCGGCGCATGGGCCGATCGTGCCGTTGTCGGCCAACCTGTTCCCCCTGACGCCGATCAGCGCCTTCCGCCCCCGCCGCTGGCGCGGGGCCCTGCTGCCCAGCTCGGCCGAGGTCTTGTTCGAGGTGCTGGAGGTCGACAAGCGCCCCACCGCCGCGGTGGCGGACTTCACCGAAGTGCGCGACGTGGTCTCGGTGGCGGTCGGCGAGGACCGCTCGGTCAGCGTGACCGTGCTGTTCGACCCGGACCAGGGCCTGTCGGAACGCATCATCGCGGAACAATTCACCGTCTGAACCAGGAACCGGAGTCCGTCCATGACCACCGCCCCGCTGCCCTGCGTCCCCTTGCCCACGGGTCGGCCCGAGGAGGTCGGGTTGTCGACCCCCGCGCTGGAACGCCTGTCATCGGCGATCCGGGACCGCGTGGCCAGCGGCCACGTCCCGGGCGCGGTCGCCCTGGTCGCGCGCCACGGCAAGGTCGCGTATTTCGAGAGCTTCGGCATCCGCGACCCGGCCAGCGGCGCGCCGATGACCAACGACGCGATCTTCCGCATCTACTCCATGACCAAGGCCATCGTGTCGGTGGGCGCGATGATGCTGTGGGAGGAAGGCCGCCTGCTGCTGGGCGACCCGATCAGCAAGTACATCCCCGATTTCGCCAGCACCAAGGTGGGCGTGATCAAGGGCGAGACGCTGGAAACCGTGGCCGCCGACAGGCCGATCACCGTCCAGGACCTGCTGCGCCATACCTCGGGCCTGACCTATGAATTCCGTGGCACCTCGCTGGTCCACAAGGCCTATATGGAAGCCCGCGTGATGCGGCTGAAGCAGAACAATGCCGACCAGGCGGCGATGCTGGCCGCTCTGCCGCTGCTGCATCAGCCTGGCGCACGCTGGGAATACAGCCGGTCCACCGATGTGCTGGGCCGCCTGATCGAGGTGATTTCGGGCCAGACGCTGGGCAGCTTCCTGTCGGAACGGATCCTGACCCCGCTGGGCATGGTCGACACCGCGTTCTCGGTGCCCGCGAAGGACCACGGGCGCATCGCCGAACCCTTCGCCAAGGACCCCGAGACCGGGATCGACGTGTCGCTGCTGGATGTGACGCGGACCGCGCTGTTCGAATCCGGTGGCGGTGGCCTGGTCGCCACCGCGATGGACTATGCCCGGTTCCTGGCGATGCTGCTGGGCAATGGCCGCCTGGGTGGCACCCGCCTGCTGGGCCGCAAGACGATCGAGCTGATGACCGCGGACCATCTGGGCAGCGTGACCGGCCCGGCGGACCTGCTGCCGCCAGGCCATGGGTTCGGCCTGGGCTTTGCCGTGCGCATGGCGGCCGGGATGGCGCCGTTCCCCGGTTCCGTCGGCAACTATTACTGGGGCGGAGCGGCTGGCACCACGTTCTGGGTCGACCCGGCCGAGCGGCTGTTCGCGGTGATGATGATCCAGGCGCCGGTGCAACGGGAACACTATCGTCTGCTGTTCCGCGACATGGTGTACGCCGCCATCGCCGACTGATGCCGTCCCGGGCTCCGGCCGCGGCGCGCGGCTGGGGCCTGGTGCGAGCGCATGATCCCGCTGAGCGGAACCGTGGCAGCGGGCGAATCATGCGATCAGACAACGAGAGCATGATCACGCTGAGCGGAACCGTGGCAGCGGGTGAATCATGCGATCAAACAA
>CAYZKM010000195.1:0-8149 GCA_964478525.1 uncultured Bifidobacterium sp. | reverse complement strand
CGCCGATCTCGTCCAGGAACAGCACACCGCCATCCGCCGCGGCAAACAGGCCCTGCTTGTCGGCGATGGCGCCGGTGAACGCGCCCTTGCGGTGGCCGAACAATTCGCTTTCCAGCAGATCGGCCGGCATCGCCGCGCAATTCTGCGCGATGAACGGCGCGTCGCGGCGCCCGCTGGTCGCGTGCAGCAGGCGGGCGATCACCTCCTTGCCGGTGCCGGTCTCGCCCAGGACCAGCACGGTGACATGGCTGTCGGCGACCTTGCCGACCAGCTCCAGCACCGACTGCATGGCCGCGCTCTGGGCGATCAGCCCGTTCGCCCGCGACGCCACCGAGATCGTCTGTTCCCGCAGCCGGCGATTCTCGTTCTCCAGCTGCCGGTTGCTGGCGTTCAGCTCCTCGACCAGGACCCGGTTGCGTTCCAGCAGGGCCTGGTTGGATATGATGATCGCCGCCTGGTAGGCGAAGGCGCGGACCAGCGGCTCCAGCGCCTCCAGGTCCGCCTGTCGCGCCGGCTTGCCGTCGGGGCCGCGGACATTCACCAGTTCCAGCACGCCCACGGTGACGTCGTCATTGCTGCGTAACGGGCAGGTCAGCAGCGATACGGTGCGCGAGCGGCCCAGATAGTCCCGTTTGCGGATCGCCCCCAGGTCGAACCCGGCGACGCCGCCCAGCTCTGCGATCAGCACCGGCTTGCCGCTGAACGCGGTCCAGGCGCGAGGGTCGGACATATCGGGCTTGCCGCCGGGATACAGCGCCAGCGTATCCCGCTCGGGCAGGCCCAGGCCGAGCGGCTGGCTCGCCACGGGCACCATGCGCGCGCCGGTGCTGTCGAGCGCATACAGCACGCCACCGTCCGCGTTGGCGATGCGGCACGCGGCGGTCAGGCATTGGGCGGCGACGCGGTCGCGATCGCGCCCGGACGCGATGGCGGCAACCAGGTCGAACAGCCCGACCGCGGCTTCGATACTTTCGTGACCTGTCAGCATCAATCGGCCATCGGATCGCTGGACCCTGTTCGTTGTCTTCGACCGTCGTCACGCACGATCGCCCTGTCGGCGGACGATCGCCGGCCTGGTGCGTTCGTGTGGTGCGCGCTGCCATCCCGCGCCAGCCGACGCGGGATGGCGCGTGTCGTTACGCCTTGTCGAGCTTGCCTGTCAGCGACAGGGTGAAGTCCGCACCCATGTATTTGAAGTGCGGCTGGATCATCATCGACACCCGGTACCAGCCGGGCTCGCCCTCGACATCCGACACCTCGATCGAGGCCTTGCGCAGCGGACGGCGGCTGCGCACATCGGCGGGCGGATTTTCCTGGTCGGACACGTATTGGCGGATCCAGTTGCCCAGTTCGGTCTGCAGCTCGACCGCGGTCTTCCAGCTGCCGATATTCTCCCGCTGCAGCACCTTGATGTAGTGCGCCAGGCGGTTGATCACGAACATGTACGGCAGCTGCGTGCCCAGCTTGTAGTTCAGTTCGGCCGTCTTCCCTTCCGGGTTGTTGCCGAAGAACTTGGGCTTCTGCGACGAATTGGCCGAGAAGAACGCGGCGTTGTCGCTGCCCTTGCGCATCGTCAGGGCGATGAAGCCCTGTTCCGCCAGCTCGAACTCGCGGCGGTCGGACACCAGGGTTTCCGTGGGGATCTTGGTTTCCGTCTGTCCCATCGCCTCGAAGTGATGCAGCGGCAGGTCCTCGACCGCGCCGCCGCTTTGCGGGCCGATGATGTTCGGTGCCCAGCGATAATGCGCGAAGCTGTCGTTCAACCGCGTGGCGAAGGCGAAGGAAGCGTTGCCCCACAGATAGTTCGCGGTGTCGCCGTCGGTCTTTTCCTCGAAGTTGAAGCCGGCGACCGGCACCGTGTCATGCCCGTAGGGCAGGCGCAGCAGGAAGCGCGGCAGCGTCAGGCCGACATAGCGCGCATCCTCGCTGGCGCGGAACGAGTTCCACTTGGCATATTTCGGCCCCTCGAAGATCGCCTGCAGGTCCTTCAGGTTCGGCAGCTCCTCGAACCGCTCGACCCCGAAGAACTCGGGGGCCGCCGAACCGATCACCGGCGCGTGCGCCATGGCGCCGACCGAGGCGGTGTATTGCATCAGCTTCACGTCCTGCGCGCCGGGCGTGAACTGATAGTTGGTGATCATTGCCGCGAAGGGCTG
This sequence comes from uncultured Bifidobacterium sp., assembly GCA_964478525.1. Taxonomy (GTDB): domain Bacteria; phylum Pseudomonadota; class Alphaproteobacteria; order Acetobacterales; family Acetobacteraceae; genus Rhodopila. Next base: position 5,993 of record CAYZKM010000195.1, on the reverse strand, counting down.
GCCGCCGAACTGCCCGAATTCGTCTATATACACGTGGCGATACAGGCCTGATCGCACGACCTCGGGCGAATCCTCGAAATCGGCCAGCAGGTCGTCCTTCGAGACGTTCAGCATCTCGACCTTGATGTTCTGGCGGAAATCCGTCCGGTCGATCAGGAACTTCATGCTGCGCCAGGCGGACTCCATCTTCTGGAAGTCCTCGCTGTGCATGATCTCGTTGACCTGGTCGCTCGCGGTCTGGTCGATCGCGGCGATCATGCGGTCGACCGCGGCGGACTGCACCTTCTCACCGGCGTGGTCCGGCTTGACGATCTCGGCGAGGAAGGCGGCGATCCCGCGCTTTGCCTCGGCATAGCCGTCGTCGCGCGGGGTCATCCTGGTTTCGGACAGGACCTGATCCAGCAACGAAAGCTCGGTTGCCGCGCCGGGCGCGGCGGTCGGCTGGCCTGATGTCTCGGACATTGGCTTATTCCTTCTCGCTGTCGGTCGAAGCGGCGGTCAGTTCCTCGGTGATCTTCTTCCGCAACTCCTCATCCGCCAGAATCCTCTCGATCGCCCGCCGGAAGCTCGGCATGTTGCCCAGCGGGCCCTTCAGCGCGGTCAGCGCGGCGCGCAGTTCCAGCAGCTTGCGGATTTCCGGGACCGATTTCGCGACCTGTTCGGGCTCGAAATCCTTCAGTGTCGCGACATTCAGCGACACCGCCATCTCCCCCGCCTCGGGATCGGGGTCCAGCTTGTTCGGCACCTTCAGGTTCAGCGACAGCTGCTGGCTGCGCATGACCTCGTTGAAGTTGTCCTTATTGATGTCGATACGCTTGCGCTCGCCCAGCGGGGTTTCATCCGGGCGCATGGTGAAGTCGCCGACCACCAGAAGCTTGTGCGGAAGCTCGATCTCCTCCCGCGCATCGCCGGTCGCGGGCTTGTAGCGGATATTCACGCGCTCTTTCGGAGCAATGGATGATTCACTGGCCACGCTGCACCTCTGTCCTCTGTTCAACCAACCGACTTCGCGACCTTGCTGGCTGCGACCGGGTCAAGCCGAGCGAGACGCGCGAAGGCGGCATCGGTGGCGGCAATCCGGTCTGCCTCGGGTAGAATCCTAGCAAGTTCAGGCGCAACCAGACAGTCATGCAGAAGCCTGGACGCCTCGGCTGCCGCCGCAGGCTCCCACGCTTCCAGTCCATGACCGTCGATGGCCTGTTCCAGCCGCCGCAGTATGGACAATGCGACGGCCGGAACGCCAGCCTCGATACAAAATTGTGCCTGCGCCAGTTCCCAGAAGAAGCGGTCCCGCCCGGTGCCGGCACCGCGGCCGCCGGCGACCAGGGCGGTCAGCCCATCGTCGGGCTTGCCGTCCAGCAGCAGGGCGCGTGCCGCGGTGAAGCCGTCCCGCCAGCCAGCCGCCTCGCCTGGCGCGGGGGCGGTTTCGGCGGGCCTGGGCAGCACCACGGCCTCGATCCAGGCGCGGGTGGCGGCATCGGCGAAGGGCCGCCCGTCCGAGAACAGCAGCGATGGCAGGCCAGGCAGCCGCGTCAGCAGCCCGGCCACGCCGTGCGCGATGGCGGCGACGCAGGCGGCGTTGGCGGGGCCGATCTCGGCCAGCGCCATGGCCGACATCCGCTGCCCGTCCAGCCAGAAGATGCCCGACCCGGAACAGTACCGTTCCAGCGCCAGCACAAGGTCCGTGCGGTTGCCGGCACCGCGCAGGGCCGAGAACTCGGCCTCGCGCTGATCCGGCGGCGGCATGATCGCGGTGCGTCCGCCACTGGCCGGGGGTGGTTCGGTAACGCCGATCCAGGTGACCGAGCGGAGCAGGGCATAGCCGCGCGGTTCGGCCAGGTTGGTTTCCAGCAGCGCGAGCGCGGTGGCGCGCACGGTATCGCGCAGGGCGGACAGCGCCCGGTCGGGATTGGCCGCGGGATCGGGGATGGCATCCGGCTGCGGGACGGGGATCGCCGCAGGGGAGGGGGAAGGGGCAGAGGCCGGGGCAGGGGACGGCGCGGCGACCGGCGCCGGCGCGGCCTCGGTGGTGGGAGTGGGGGGAGCGGGAGGTGCAGCCGGCGCCGGCGCGGCCTGCGCGGCTTCCTCGGCCAAGGCGCGCAGCGGGCGCAGCAGATCGCCCAGCGATGCCCCGTCGGGCGGCACCTTGTCGGCGACCGCCTTGTCGATGGCCTGCGCGTCTTCCCAGGCCGCCAGGGCCGCCTCGGCCAGGTCGGCGGGCAGCGGGCTCGCCGGCAGGGTACGCGCCGCCCGTTCGGCCAGCCATTCCAGCACGCCCACCCGGGCGCGGGCACGGGCCTTGGGGGGAAACAGCGTGTCCCAATCCTGCTCGATCATCGCGCGCAGGATCGACAGGCCGACGGACAGCCCGGTCAGCCCCTCGGCCTGCGCCAGGGCCAGGGCCAGCCAGACCGCGACGGACAGGTCCTTGGACTGGCTGGCCAGGATCGCCTCGGCCTGGCGCGCCATGTCCGGCCATTGCAGGCCGGCGGGGCCGTCACGCTCCAGCCGGCGGATTTCGCCATCCAGCGCCTCGAACGCCGGGTCGTAGCGGAATTCGGCCGGATCGGGGGCGTCGGCCGGCAGCGGAGCCGTGGCGGCGGCGATGCGGGGATCGTTCAGCCGGGTCATGCGGCGATGGCTCCATCCCGGCCTGGGATCAGCACCGAGGGCCGGTTGGCGCGGACCGGGGACAGGGCGGCGCGCAGCCAGGCCCAGGACGGATCGGGCAGCTGGGCGGGGCGGGGCGGCGGGTCGCCTGCCAGCAGCGGGTCGGGGCCGAACGGGTGGCGCCCGGTCAGCAGCTGATAGCCGACGACGGCCAGCGAGAACACGTCGTCGCGCGGGTCGGCCGGCGCGCCAAGCAGCAGTTCCGGTGCGGCGTAGGCGGGGGAGGCGATGCGCCCGGGGGATGGCAGGCCCGGCACCGCGGCGGTGGCGAAGTCGATCAGCACCGCCGGGCCGACCGTGCCGGGGTGGCGCAGCAGCAGGTTGGCGGGCTTGATGTCGGCATGGACGATCCCCTGCCCGTGCAGCCAGGCCAGCGCGGCAACGGCACCGGACAGCACGGTGGCGACATCGCCCATCGGCATCGGCGCAGCGGTCCGGACCAGCCGCTGCACACTGCCCCCGGCCAGCAATTCCAGCGCCAGGAACGGGTGTTCGGCGTCGGCGTCCCGCACCGCGACGATGGACGGGTGACGCAGGCGGCTCAGCACCGCGATCTCCCGCCGCAGCAGCGCGCCGTCGCCGCTGTTCGGGACCTTCAAGGCGGCCGCCGCGCCGGACCCGTCCGCCCAGGCCTGGTGCACCACCGAGTCGCCGCCCGTGCCGATGCGCGGGCCGACCCGCCAGCCGCCGATGCGCGCCGCCGCCCGGTCAGAGCCGGGCGACACAGCGGAAATCCATGAAGTCCCGATCGACGAACGGGTTGCTGACGCTCTCGGCGCGTAGCTGATAGCTGACGGTATAGCCGCCCAGCTTGAAGTTCAGCGCCAGGCGCGCGGCATTGCCCCCGGCATTGCTGCTGACGCTGTTCAGCAGCTGGAAGATCGCCCACACGCCGTCGGTCTGGATCTGCTGCACATCGCCGTTGGTCGTCGCGATCGAGAACGAGGCGCCGCCATCGCCGGTGGGCGGCCAGGTGAACGGGATCGCGCGGGGTGCCTCGTGGCGGTAGACGAAGCGGGTCTGGTCGGATTGCAGCGTGGCCGACATCAGCTTCGCATCCAGATAGGTGGGCAGGATCGAGAACCGCACCAGCAGGCTGCCATCCGAGCCGAAGAACAGGTTGCGGATGCTGCGGGCGCGGTTGATCTGCGCCATTGCCGCGCTGGACAGGCCCAGCGTCAGCCCGTTCTGCGACAGCAGCGTCAGCCGCCCGTCGGCGCCGACGGATGTGAACATCGCCAGGTTGGTGGTGATGAACTTGTCCATCGTGCCGTTCGGGCCGAAGAATGCCGTGAAATCCTTCAGCATCACGTCCCGCCCCGCGCCGGGGTCGCCGGCGGCCACGAACGGGAAGCGGCGGGCGATCGACTGCTCGCACACCGGGGCGACGTCGCGGTTCCACGAGCTTTCGATGCGGTTGACGGTCAGCGCCATCAGCGTGCTCCAGACATTCTGGTACAGCTGGCGGAAGATCGTATCCAACGGGCGGGGCAGGGTGGCGGCCTGCACGCGCAGCGCCACCAGCGGATCAGCCCCGGTGCCCGACAGGACCTGCGCGGCGATCGCCTGCGCCGCCGCGTCGGGGGCCTGCGCCGAGGCGATGCCCGCTACCACGCCATAGGCGGTGGCCAGCGTGTTCTGCACCCGCAGCACCGGCGCCTGGCCGCTTTTCGCGTCCAGCAGGTTCTGCAGCGGCACGAACGGGACGCGGATGGTGTTGCCCGGCCAGTTCTGCGGATCGGTCGGGATCAGGGCCGGCACGGCGAGGTCGGCGGCCTTCTGCGCCAGCGACGCCGCGGCCCCGCCGGCGGCGGCGCCCACCGCGCTGGTGGCCTGCGCCAGCAGCCCCGTCGCCTGCGTGGCCGGCGGTTCCAGGTCGGTCTGCTGCTTGATCAGGGTGATGAACCCGATCAGCGGCGATTCCTGCCCGGCCATGGTCTGCAGCCCGCCGGACAGGCTGGGCAGGTCCGGCAGTGCGCGCAGCGAGATCTGGCTGACCACGGACTGCCACTGCTTGATGTAATCCTGCACGTAGTAGGCGGTCATCGCCTGCAGCACGTTCGACACGTTCTGCGTGCTGGACGGTGTGGCCCCACCCATCACCCAGTCGTTGGCGTCCACGCCCTGGGCCAGGGTCGGCGCCTCGGCAAGGAAGATGCGATAGAACCCGTCCCGCGTGTACAGCGCCGGCACCACCACCGGCAGCCCGGCCTGCGTGCGCAGCATCAGCAATTGCGCCCCGGCCGATCCCAGCGCGTTCACCACATCCAGCGGATTGGCGACCGAGGAATTCAGCGCCAGGCTTTTCAGCCGAGCATAGGCCTCGTCGGCGTCGGGCTGCTGGCGCAGCTGGGCGCGGGCGCTGGCGATCAGGTTCTGGTCCAGGGCGACCGGCTGCGGCAGCAGGTCGATCAGCGCCGCGACATGGGTCTGCGCATTCGCCCGTGCATGCGGATCGAGCGCGAAATCGGCCTGCACGATCCCCTGTGCCCAGGCAGTGATGCGGTCGCGCTGGTAATGCGTCGGGTCGCCCAGCTCCAGATAGGTCGTCAGCAGCGACCGGATCTGGGTGCGGTTGGTGCCGCTGGACGTCGCATCCCGCAGCTGCTGATACAGCCGGGTCGTCAGCGCCGGCAGGAGATACGTGGTCAGAACGCGATTATATGTCTGGCGGGAGGCCTTGCGCGCCATGTTGATGTTCAGCGGGCTGATGCCGATCGGCAGGATGGCGTCGCCGCCATCATCATCGGCCTGCGTCAGCAGCCGCGCCTCGTCCAGCGTCGGCAGCACGCCGGCCAGACCGTTCTGCGGCAGCGCCGATGGCAGTGCGGCCCGCTCGGCGACGGCGTCCGCCTGCATCGAGGCGAGCGCGGTGGTGTGACGGTTGTAGATCGTGAGGCACCAGCCGATCGCCGCGGCCATCAGGCCGATGCACAGCGCATAGCCGGCGCCGTTCAGGATCGCCAGCCGGCTCTCGCCGCGTACGCTGCGCCCGGCCAGGCCGGCCTCGGCGAAGATCAGGCCGCGGAACAGGCCGTTGATGAAGAACGGCCCGCTGCCGCCGCGCCGCTGCGTGCCCAGCGGCGCGGCGCGCAATCCGATGGTCCGGCTGAAGCGGCTGGTCCACGCGTCGATCTGCGTCGCCGCCTCGCCCTCGGTCTGTCCGGCGCTGGTCAGGAAGACCCCGCGCAGCACCGGCGGGCGGTCGGTCCGCCCGATGGCCGCCAGTGCTTCGGTGAACGAGACGACGGCGTCCGACAGGCGGGTGAACTGCTCGGGGAACAGGGCGATGCGGGCGCGCACGGTGGGGTCGGGCTCGATCG
>CAYZKM010000194.1:0-8158 GCA_964478525.1 uncultured Bifidobacterium sp. | reverse complement strand
GTCAGATGCGGGCTTTCCACGGCATCGCTGACCAGCCATGTGCCATAGAAGGATGCGGCGGCGGCGACACGGTCCGGGAAGCGCGCGGCGGCGGCCAGTGAATACGGCCCGCTCATGCAATAGCCATGTGTCCCGACAGGGCCCGGCTTCGCCGCCTTCTGCGTATCGACGAATGCCAGCATGTCGGCGAAGTCTTCCATGACCGGAGGAATGGTCATCCCCGTCCGCACCGCGCGCATCCGCTGCTGTTCGGCACTGCCTTTTTCCAGCACATCCGGGCCGTATTTGGTGTCCCGTCCGGCGCGGTAATACAGGTTCGGCAGCACCACATAGAAGCCGACCGTGCCCAGGCGGCGAGCCATGTCGTACAGCTCCTCGCGGATGCCGGGTGCGTCCATCAGCATGAACACGACAGGATGCGGTCCGCCACGATCCGGATGGCAGATGAAGGTTTCCATCTGGCCCGATCGGGTCTTGATGTCGATGATCCGTTCCTGCACCGCCTGTCCTCCTGCCTCGTTGGTTCGACAAAACCATGGCAGGCACGACGGGACAAGGGATCAGGGCAGCGCCGGTCTCCATGACTCCGCAAGGCCGCGCACCCGTGGCAGCAGGATCATGTCCCACGGGCTTGGCATCTGGTTCACCGGCACGTGCACCAGCGCGGGCGCGTTCAGGGCAAAGGCCTTGCGCAGGCTGTCTTCCAGCGCATCGGGTGTGGTGGCGCGGAATGCCGCCATGCCGAAACTTTCAGCGAATTTCACGAAATCGGGATTCACCAGGTCGCTGGCGATCAGCCGGTTGCCGTATTGCTGCTGCTGGATCCGGCGCACATTGCCGAAGGCACCGTCATCGAACACCACCACCACCAAGGGCAGGTTGTGGCGCATGGCCGTGGCCAGCTCGGTCGCCTGGAACATGAACCCGCCATCGCCGGTTGCCAGCACCACCTTGCGCCCCGGTGCCGCCGCCTGCGCGCCCAGGGCTGTGCCATAGCCCCATCCCAGCGTGTCCTGGTAGCCAGGGGACAGGAACGTGCGGGGATGATGGACGGGGAATGCCAGGCGGCTGGCAAAGCCGATCTGCGTCACTTCCTCGACGTAGATACCGTCGTCGGGCAGGGCTGCCCGGATCGCGCGCAGGAAGCCCATCGGCGGTTCCTGCCGAGCCAGTCGGTTGGCGAAGCGGGAGCGGACGGAAGCGATCTCGGCGGTGCGGTCGCGGGGGTGATTGTGCGCGGCCAATGCCGCCAGCAGGGCCGCCAGCGTGGTGGCCGCGTCGCCCAGCAGCGCGCAGGCGGGATGACGAAAGCGCGTGATCTCCTCGGCGTCGATGTCAAGGCGCACGATCGGCAGGGCGTCGTCGACGCCCCAGTTGCTCTGTGGCCAGTAAAGCCGCGTGCCGATCGCAAGCACCGCGTCGGCATCCTTCCAGAAAGCGTGTCCCTCGGTGAACGAGACGGCAAGGCTGTGGGTGGTCGGGATCACGCCGCGACCGCGCCGGAACGAGGTGACCGGCGCTTGCAGGGCTTCCGCCACCGCCTGCACTTCCGCTCCGGCGCCCAGCGCCCCGCCGCCCACCACGATCAGCGGCCGTTGCGCGCGACCCAGTATCTCGGCCGCGCGCGCAACGGCGGCGGCATCCACCGGCGGCACCGTCGGCGGTTGTATCGGTACCAGATCGACATCGCCCTGCTGCCCCCAGACATCGATCGCGCATTCCAGCGCCACGGGCCTTGTGCGCCCCGACATCGCCTGGTGGATCGCCCGCGCGACCAGGGCGGGGCCGTCGTGCGGGCTGGTGATGCGTTCGGCGAACTTCGTGATGTGCCGCAGCATGCCGATCTGGTCGTGCATCTCGTGCAGGTGCCCGTGACCCTGGTCGATGGCGAAGGACGGGATCTGTCCTGCCAGCGCGATGACCGGCGCGCCCATGCCATAGGCGGTCAGCAGCGCGGCTGACGCATTCAGGATCCCCGGTCCGGGCACCACCGAGAACACCTGCGGCTTGCCGGTGACCAGTGCGGCACCCAATGCCATATAGGCCGCGGTCTGTTCATGGCGCGGATGGATGACGCGAAACCGGTCCGACGCCTTGTGGGCGGCATCGAACAGGTGGTCGTTGTGCACGCCGGGCAGCGCGTACAACGTGTCGATCCCGTGTTGAATCAGGATTTCGATAACCGCTTCAGCGGTGGTCAACCGAGGCATGTCGCCAGCACTCCTGTCCTGCGTCGTACCACCGAGGCGTCGCCGCGCACGACCTCGAACACCGTCGCCTCGCCGTCGCGACGGAAGGCGATATCCAGCCTGTGCCCACCGAAGCGCAAATCGAACAAGGTCAGATCAGGCAGCCATGATGGCAGAGCGGGATCGACGAACAGCGTGTTGTTCGGCGCATCCGGCTGGATGCCCAGGATCGCCTGCAGCAGGGCAAAGCACGATCCCGCCGCCCAGGCCTGCGGGACGTTGGCGCCCAGGTACTGCACCGGAAAGCCGCCGCCATCGCGCCCGACGCCGGAATACAACTCGGGCAACTGGTTCTGTTGGAAATGACTGGCGGCACCGCTGATGTCGCGGGCGATCCGCGCCGCTTCCTGGGCAAATCCATATCGTTTGAAACCGAGTGCGATCAGGCTGTTGTCATGCGGCCAGACGGATCCGTTCTGATACGAGTACGGATTATAGGCCGGATGATCGCTCGACAAGGTGCGAATGCCCCAGCCGGAGTTCATGTCCGGTGCCATCAGCCGCGCAACCACCCGCGCCGCCCGCTCGGGCGGGACGATGCCCGACCACAGCAGATGGCCGGGGTTGGATGCGACGGTCAGGACCTTCCGCTTCTCGCCATCCAGCATATAGGCGTAGTAGCCGCTCGTTTCGTCCCAGAAGACATCGTTGAACCGGGTGAACAGCGCCCCCGCCTTGTCGCGCAGCACCTTGGCGCGTTCCGTCCGGTCGAGCGCGTCATAGACTTCGGCCATGCGCTGCCAGGCGTCGTAGACATAGCCTTGCAACTCGCACAGCGCCTTCGGGCCGCGCACCAGCGTGCCGTCCTCGTACAGCATGGAATCGCCGGAATCCTTCCAGGCCATGTTCTCGTACCCGACCGGAGAGCGGGTCTGGTATTCCTGGAAACCGTCGCCGTCGCGGTCGCCCCAGTTGTCGATCCAGTCGAGCGCGGCCTCGGCATTGGGCAGGAACTGTTCCAGCAGCGCGCGATCGCCGGTGGCGCGCCAGGCGGCATGCAGGGTGATCAGGTACAGCGGCGTCGCGTCCGCGGTGCCGTAATAGGGTGTGTGCGGGATCAGCTTGAAATGCGCCAGCTCGCCATAGCGCAGCTCGTGCATGATCTTGCCCGGTTCGGCATCACGGTGGTCGTCCCGCTCGATCGCCTGCCAGCGGCCCAGCACATCCAGCGCGCCGCGGGCGAACTCGGGATAGACCAGGATGTTTTGCAACGATACGATCAGGCTATCGCGGCCGAACGGCGCCATGAACCAGGGCAGGCCCGCCGCCGGGACGAAGACGCGCTTGCCGGTGCCCTCGATCGGCAGGCGCAGCGCTGCCATGTCGTCGATAGACTGGCGGAACAGGCGATAGAACTCCTCGTTGCTGGTGCGAATCTTCAGCACGGTCTGCCGCCATTCCGCATCAGGATCGATCCGCGTGGCGGACTCTGCACGTTCGGGCGGCGCGGGATGGGCGGCCGTGGCATCGGCGAGTTCGTACAGCAGGCAGGAATGCCAGGTCTGCCCCGGCTCCAGTCTCACGTCGAAGCTCAGGCGCCCGTTGGCATAGGCCGCCCTGCCCTCATCCGCCACCACCGTCACGGTCAGCGCGCGCAGGAAATCCTGGTTGCGATAGGCCGTGCGCAGCGTCTGGGTCGCCTCGGTCCAGTCCGTGGCGATGCGCCCCCGCCGCACGGCCCGGTTGGACTTCACGTCGAACACATCCGCAAAATCAGAGCGGATCGCAACTTCCAGGTTGAAGCGCACCGGCTTGCGGCCGTGATTCGCGATATCCAGATCCTCGTGCATGCCACCGTCGATACGGCGTTCAAGGGCAAAGGCGATGGTGCGCGCCTCGACGGGACCATCCTCGGTCAGGAAGATCCTGTTGGTCAGGAAGATCCGCGCCGTGTCATACGATACCGCCCCGCCGTTCAGCAATTCCCACGCCACGCCGTTGGCATACACCGCCCATGCGCTGATCAGGCGCGTGTCCTGGAAATACAGCCCCTTGTCGGTGTGGGACTGCACCTGCCCGTCGGTTTCCGTCACCAGAACCGTCATGCCCTGGTGGATCGCAATCTGGGGTGGACCGACCTGAACCTTGAACGCCATGGATGGAAGTCTCCTGCACGACACATGTATTGTGGCGCCGCCACCGGCGCGATACCGTCCCGGTCTGGACCTTTGCAACGGGGTGGGCAGGCGTGGACGGTTGGACCCTCGATCAGATCAGACGGCACATCGACGATGGGCTGCCGCTGGTGCCGCTATTCAATATCGATGTGATCGAGGCAAGCAAGGACCTCGGGCGCGTCCGCCTGCGCGCCGGCGCCCACCTGACGCGCCCCGGCGGCAGTGTCGCCGGGCCGGTGCAGTTCGCGCTGGCGGACGTCGCCACCTATGCGTTGATCCTGGCACATTCCCATGACCCGGACGCGGTGACGGTCGATCTCACGATCAACTTCCTCCGCTCGGCCACCACGCTGCCGCTGATCGCGGATGCCGTGGCGTTGCGCGCGGGGCGGCGCCTGTTCACCGCCGATGTCCGGATCACCGAGGAAACGACCGGCCGCCTGGTATCGCAGGCAACCACGACCTATGCCCTGTCCGCCAGGAAGCTGGATGAACAGGGCCAGGCGGAAAGGCTGCCTCCCGCCGCGGCGGAAGGCCTGCCCGATCACTTGTCCAGCCAGACGGTATCCTGACGGACCACGTCATAGACGCCGAAATACTCATAGGGATTCACGCCCTTGACGTATTTCCACCACACCTCGACGATTTTTTCCCATGCCACCGGCAGCACGGGGGGATCGCTCTCGAAAATCTCCTCGGCCTTGCGGATCAGCGCCAGGCGCTTGGTCGGGTCGACCTCCGTGTCGATCTGCGTCAGCAGTTCCTGGAACTTCGCATTCTCCCAGAACGAGTAGTTCTGCGGCCCGTCCTTCGAATACCACGCGTTGAAATAGTCGGACGGATCCAGCAGCGTGGAGACGATCGCACCGATCGCCATGTCGTAGTTGCCGGCCTTGGCATCATCGAACCAGACGGATTCCACGACGCTGCGCAGCTTGATCTCCACATTCAGCGCCTGTTGCAACATGGCCTGGATGGCCTGCGCCCACAGCTTGAAGGTGGCGATGTCGCGGATCATGAAGTCGAGCCCCTTGATGCCGTTCGCATAACCGGCCGCGGCCATCAGCGCCTTAGCCTCCTTGATCGCCGCCGTCGGGTCGGTCTGGTAGCCGATCTTCTTGTACAGCTCATCCTTCGGGGTCGCGAACTCCGAGAACGGATACAGGAACCCGCCAACCATCATCGGCGAGATGTCCTTCACCACATCCACCAGCACATGCTTGTCGAACACCAGGTGAAAGGCGCGCCGCACCCGTGGATCATCCAGCGGCTTCTTCTTGGTATTGACCCACACGCCCTGGATGACGCTTTGATAGTATTCGGTCGCCGTCATCCCCGCGGTCGCCTTGGCCTTGCGCTCGGTGACCGGGTCGGTGATGCGGCCATAGTCGACGCGGTTCGACAGCAGCGACGAACCGAGTTCCGGCGAGAACTGCAACAGGTTGTAGACCTCGACCGCATCCAGGTACGGCAGGCCGGCGTTCCAGTAGTTCTTGTTCTTCTCCATGACCCAAACTTCGTTCTCGACACGGCGAACGTGACGGAACGGCCCGGTGCCCGGATAGTCGAAGATGCGGCGCAGGTTATAGCCGTTGTCTTCCAGCGTCTTCTTGCGAACGATCACGTTCCAGCCGCTGGCGAAGGCAGACATGATGAAATTCGGCGGGCGCGGTTCGGCCAGCTTGAACTCGATCGTGTAGGGGTCCTTGACGTTGATCTCACTGACCGCCTTGAACAGCGAGCTGCGCGGGATGCTGACACCAGAGGGCGGCTTCACGATGCGGTCGTACGTGGCCTTCACGTCATCGGCGTTGAAATCGGCGCCGTCATGCCAGGTCACACCCTTGCGCAGGAAGAACGTATAGGTCTTGCCGTCGGGCGAGATGTCCCAGCTATGCGCCAGGTCGGGAATGATCGTCTTGCCGCTGTCGCGCGGATCGCGACGGATCAGGTTGTCGTACATGCAGCCCTGGGTTCCCAGGCTGTTGATCGTACCTGACTGATGCAGATCGAAATGCGGCGGGCGGCTGCCGATGCCCAGCCGGAACACGCCACCACTTTTCGGGTTCGGCTCCGGCGCCGCCAGCTTGAACTTCGAACCGTCATACTGCATCGGTACGGCGGCCACGACCTCGTGCGGCAGCAATCCGGTGACACCGGCGGCTGCCGCGGCCTGCATGAATGTCCGGCGCGCGAAACCGCGCCCATTGCCTGTTCCACGTGACATGCGGACACATTCTCCCTGTAACATTCTACACAGGGCTCGAACGATCGGCCGGCCCCGCATCCATTGATTTGCACCCGGACGTTATCATGCCCCACAGGGCCGGTCACGCCCAATCCCGCCTTCGACGCAGCGGCTTTTTAGACCTTTCATGACCCCGACCGGTATGCTCAGATACGGGCTCGTCACGTCCGGCGACAACAGAACAAAACCCAAGGGCAGGCTTCCTTGCGCCACGCAACGACAGTGTCACCAGCAACGCCGGTACTGGAGGTCGACAACCTCCAGACGCATTTCTTTACCGAATCCGGCGTCGTGCGCGCCGTCGACGGCGTGTCCTATTCCGTGAAAGCCGGTGAAACCCTGGGCGTTGTCGGCGAATCAGGCTGCGGGAAAAGTGTGACCGCGCTGTCGATCCTGCGCCTTGTCGCCAACCCGCCCGGACGCATCATCGGTGGCGAGGTCCGCTTCGAAGGACGCAACCTGCTCGACCTGCCCGAACGGGAGATGGAAGATATCCGCGGCAACCATGTCTCGATGATCTTCCAGGAACCGATGACATCGCTGAACCCCCTGTACACGATCGGGCGCCAGATCAGCGAAGCCATCGCCCTGCACCAGGGATTGTCGAAACGCGACGCGATGGACAAGGCGGTCGAGATGCTGCGCCGCGTCGCCATCCCCGAACCGCAACGGCGTATCCATGCCTATCCGCACCAATTGTCCGGCGGCATGCGCCAGCGCGTGATGATCGCGATGGCCGTGTCCTGCAATCCGCGCGTCCTGATCGCCGATGAACCCACAACCGCACTGGATGTCACCATCCAGGCGCAGATCCTGGACCTGATGCGACAGCTGCAGGAAACCCTCGGTACCGCCATCGTGCTGATCACCCACGACCTTGGCGTGGTCGCCGAGAATGCCGATCGTGTCGTGGTGATGTATGCCGGCCGCAAGGTCGAAGAAGCACCGGTCGATGACCTGTTCGACCGCCCCGGCCATCCCTATACGCTGGGGCTTCTCGGCTCGATCCCGAATGTGGAAGCCGCAGCCCATGCCGGCGCGGCGCGACCGCGGCTGATGGAAATCAAGGGCATGGTTCCGTCTCTTGCGAAACTGCCGCCGGGCTGCGCCTTCGCCGCGCGCTGCACCTTCGCCACCGATCATTGCCGCTCGTCCTATCCGCCGCTGGAAGAACACCGGCCCAACCATTGGGTCGCCTGCTGGCAGGCCAAGACCTTGATGGGAGCAGCGGCATGACCGACGCCGCCCGACCGTTGATCGAGGTTCGTGATCTGAAAAAGCATTTTCCGATCATGCGCGGCGTGTTCTCCCGTTTGGCAGGCCATGTCTATGCCGTCGACGGCGTATCATTCCACATCAAGAAAGGCGAAACGCTCGGCCTGGTCGGCGAGAGCGGCTGCGGCAAGTCCACCGTCGGACGCACCATGATGAAGCTGCTGGAACCGACCGATGGGCAGATCATGGTCAACGGCACCGATATCACGCACCTGGATGGGCAGCAGATCCTGCCCTATCGCCAGCAGATGCAGATGATCTTCCAGGAT
>CAYZKM010000193.1:0-8184 GCA_964478525.1 uncultured Bifidobacterium sp. | reverse complement strand
GGCCACCTCCAGCCCGGGGGTAGAGGGCACCTGCGAGAGGAACATGGAACCGAACTTGCCGGCCCCGATCAGCCCGACCCGGACGGGGCGGCCGGCGGCGGCGCGCTTCTGCAGCAGGCGGAACAGGTTCATGCGGTGGGTCCTCGGCTCGGGCGGATTTGCCCGTGTATGCCAGCCCGCGCCGCTATGCCAGCCCGCGCCGGCTGGGCCGCGCCCGGCGGTTCAGCGGCGCACCAGCAGTGCCGCCAGCACCAGCGCACCCGCCGCGCCCAGCAATGCCACGACGAACCCGCCCAGCAGGTCCGACGCCAGCCCCGCCATCAGCGGCCCGACGATCTGGCCGATGCCGAACGCGCTGGTCATCGCCGCCATCGCGCGCCGTGGGTCGCCGGTGGCCAGTTCCCGGGCCCGTTGCAGGCCCAGCGCCGTCAGCCCCATGAAGGTGCCGCCGAACAGGATGGCGGACAGGCAGATGCCCACCGGGCTGGACCACACCACGCTGGCCAGCACCGCCGCCGCTTCCACCAGCGCGGCCACGGCAAACGCCCGGGCGGTGCCGATGCGCCGGCCCAGCGCCGACCACAGCGCGATCGAGGGGGCCGCACCCAGCCCGACCAGGATCCAGATCACCGGCTCCAGCGCGCGGATCGCGGCGGTTTCGCGCACGATCGCCACCAGGAAGGTCGCGGTGATCACATAGCCGAAGCCGAACAGCCCGTACGCGACCACCATCCGGCGCAGCGCGCCACTCTGCGCGCCATCGGCCGGCGGGGCGGCGGCGGCGGGCGGCGCCGGCGGCGGCATCAGCCAGGCCACCGCCGCGGCCCCGGCCGCCGAGACGGCGCCGACGGCGATCCACATCGCGCCGGCCCCGGCGCCGGTGGCCAGCAGCGCGGAGACGACCGCGGCCGATACCGCGATCCCGACGCCCACCCCGGCGAAGTGCAGCGACACCAGGCCCGGGCGGCGCGCCTCGGTCATGCGGCCCAGCACGATGGCCGAGGACAGGATCAGCGCCAGCGCGCTCGCGATGCCGCCGGCCAGGCGCAGCGCGATGAACGCCGCCACCGATGTCGTCAGGCCCATCGCCGTGGTGGTCGCGGCACTCAGCACCAGCGCCCCGGGCAGCCAGGTCCGCGCGGGCCCAGGCAGCGACGACCGCGTGGCCAGCAGCGCACCCAGCAGATAGCCGGCGAAATTGGCCGATGCGATCAGCCCCGAGACCGATTTGCTCAGCCCGGTCTCGGCGATCATGGATGGCAGGATCGGCGTATAGACGAAACGTCCGATGCCGATGCCGACCGCCATGGCGATCAGGCCGCCAATGGCCGTGGGCACCGGGTCCGATGGGGTGGCGGGCCGGGGATGCGACATGGGCTGGCGGTACTGCACCGGGATCATGGAAGCAAACGATTGCTTCTGATAAAACCGATCTGAAAAACCGATATCAAGGAGGCGCCTCGCCCATGAACAGCGCCGATCTTCGCGTGTTCGAGGCTGTCGCCCGCACCGGCGGGATGAACCGCGCGGCCGCCGAACTCAACACCGTGCAGTCCAACGTCACCGCCCGCATCCGCGCCCTGGAAGCCGAGCTGCGGCAGCCGCTGTTCGCGCGGCACAGCCGGGGCGTGGCGCTGACGGATGCCGGGAACCGTCTGCTGCCCTATGCGCGGCGCATCGCCTGGCTGCTGGCCGATGCCGCCCGCGCGGCGCGCGACGACGGCACCCCGCGCGGCCCGCTGACCATCGGATCGCTGGAAACCACCGCCGCGCTGCGCCTGTCGCCGCTGTTCGCGGGCTATGCCACCGCCTACCCCGAGGTCGACCTGGTCGTGCGCCCCGGCACCACCGCCGAGTTGATCGAGGCGGTGGCCGAACGGCGGCTGGAAGGCGCCTTCGTCTGCGGCCCCGTCGGGCATCCGTCCTTGACCGCGCGCGTGATGTTCGAGGAGGAGCTGGCGATCTTCGCCGCGCCGGGGATCGATTCCATCGACAGCGCCACACAGGGCGGCATCGCCCGCATCGTGGTGCTGCGCGTCGGCTGTTCCTATCGCCAGCGGCTGGAGGCGGTGCTGGCGCGCCGGGGCATCGCGGTCCCCCGGCTGATGGAGTTCGGCACGCTGGAGGCGATCTTCGGCTGCGTTTCGGCCGGTCTCGGGATCACCCTGCTGCCGCACGCCCTGGTCGGGCCGGTCTGGCAGTCCGGCCGCGTCAGCCTGCACCGCCTGCCACCCGGGGAAGCGACCGTCAGCACCGTGTTCATCCACCGGCGCGAGGCGCATCTGTCCTCGGCCCTGCGCGCCTTCCTGGACCATGTCCGCCCGCTTCCCTGAGCCCGCTTCACGCCCGGACGCGATCGTGATCGGATGCCCGGCCTGAAGAAAGGACCCCAGCCCATGACCGGTGCCGCCTATGAAACCGAATGGCGCAAGCTGCGCGCCGACGAATTGCGGGAACGCGCGCGCCAGGACGCGGTGGTGATCCTGCCCATCGCCTCGATCGAGCAGCACGGCCCGCATCTGCCGGTCGAGGTCGATTCCATGCTGGGCGAGGCCGTCGCCGCCCGCTCGGCCGCCAGGATCGCCGCCAAGGGCCAGCCGGTGCTGGTGCTGCCGGTGCTGTGGACCGGGCTGTCGGAACATCACATGAGCTTCGGCGGCACGATCACCCTGGACAACGCCGCCTTCGCCGCGGTGGTGGAAGGCGTGGTGCGGTCGGTCCTGCGCCACGGCTTCAAGCGGATCGTGCTGCTGAACGCCCATGGCGGCAACGAGAACGCGCTGCGCACCCTCACCGACGAGCTGACGCCGAAATACGGCGCCGCCATCGTGCAGTTCACCTACTGGTATGCCGCCGCGGTGCCGATCGCGAAGATCCTGGAAACCCAGGGTGGGCTGTCGCATGCCTGTGAGGCGGAGACGTCGATGATGATGGCCGTCCGTCCCGACCTGGTCGCGACCGACCGCATCCCGCTGGCCAAGGCCAACACCACCCCCGATGTCGGGGACCTGGTCGGTGGCGGCGTCTATCGCTGGCGTTCCATCGGCAGCCGGTCCGCGTCGGGCGTGATCGGCAACCCGGAAGCCGCGAGCGCGGAGAAGGGAGAGCGTCTGTTCGCCGCCATCTCGACCGCGCTGGCGGACAAGATCTGCAACGCCGAGATGTGGCAGCTACCTTGGGACTCCGAGAAGCTGGCCTGAGCCGGGAAGGGGCCGCCCGGCCCCGTTCCCGGCGGGCGGCGCTATCGCGCCTCGGTCCAGCTCTCGCAGAACGCCAGCGCCGAGGTGCTGAACGGGCGGTTCTCCCGCGTGCGGGCAAACGACGACCCCTTCGCCTGCACGCCGTTGCGGCTCAGCCGCGTGCCCAGCGCCGGGATCAGCACGGTGCACACGCCATAGGGGCGCGGGTCGGGACCCTGGTTCGGATAGGTGTGGACCAGCAGCGGATCGCCGATGTCGAACCAGGTCAGCGACAGGGTCTCGTCGCCCCTGTCCACCGTCTCGCTCCAGAAATAACGCGCATCGCCGGACTTGCTGAACGATGCGTCGGTGACCGGGATCGACACATCCTTCAGCTCGGCGTTCAGCATCCCCTGCACGGTGTTCTGCAGCCAGCGCGCCATGGCGATGTTGTCGGAATAGATCCGCCATTTGTCCTCGGTCAGCTCGCTTTTGATGTACAGCACATGGCCGGGGCCGGCGCCCGAGGTGATGATCCGCCAGAAGCTGGCGCTGGTGGTCAGCGGACCGCCATCGGTCTCGCTCAGGCGGATGAACGGGTTTTCCCCCGTCAGTACCACGCGGTTCGGGTCAGCGGCCATGACGGCGTCCTCCGGTCTGGTTGTTGAACGCCGAGGCTATCACGCATCCGCCGGCTTGGCAGCCTGTCCCCGTCGCCCCACCTTGGAACAGTCGGGCTCCGCCAGCCGTCATCATCGCGGAAGCCGTCCCCTTCTGGAGATGTCCCATGGCACACCCGGCACACCCCATCCGCTCGGCCTTCCTGATCGGCCTCGCATGGATGGCGATGACGACCGCCCCGGCCTGGGCACAGGCGCGCTATGCCATCGACCCGCGCTTCGGCAGCATCACCTTCTCGGTCCAGCATCTCGGGCTGTTCAGCTCCGAGGGCCGGTTCGCCCAGTTCGGCGCCGCGCTCGACATCGACCCGGCGCATGTCGAGCGGACACGGATCGATGTGGACGTCGCCGCCGCCTCGGTGGCGATGGACTGGACCGATGGCGCGGCGTGGCTGCGATCGCCGGATTTCTTCGACGCCGGGAAATACCCCCATATCCGCTTCGTCAGCACCGAGGTCTCGACACTGTCGCCCGGCGCGTTCCTGGTGAAGGGCCGCCTGACGATGCGCGGGGTCACCCAGCCGCTGGAACTGACCGCGACGCTGATCGACGTGCGGCGCGAGAAGGACGGCACCCCCGACACCGCCGACTTCGTCGTCACCGGCGCGCTCAGCCGTTCGGCGTTCGGGATGGTGACGGACCGGATGTTCATCTCGGACACCGTGGACCTGACGATCCGCGCCCGCATCCGCCTGGCCGAACCGACGCATGGGTGATCCCGCCGGCTGGACCCGCACCCAGCGGCGGCTGCACGGGGTCAGCGCGGTCCTGGTGGCGGGGACCTTCGCGCTGGGCTGGCTGATGACCGGGCTGGCGGTGGGCAGCCTGCTGCTGAGCTTCGTCCTGTACCAGCTGCACAAGACCCTGGGCCTGGTCGTGCTGATACTGCTGGCCTGGCGGCTGGCCGAGCGCGCGCGGGCCGGACGGCCGCCGCACGAGCCGATGCCGCCCTGGCAGCGAGCCGCCGCGCGGGCGATGCAGGCCGCGCTGCTGGTGCTGCTGGGGGTGGTGCCGGTTCTGGGCTATCTGACCGCGGCGACCGCGCCGGCCAATGTGCCGACCCTGTTCCTGGGCGTGATCCCCGTGCCGAACCCGATCGGGCGCAACCCCGCGCTGTTCGCGGTGGTGCAGCCGGTCCACCGCGCCGCCGCCATCGGCCTGGTCGGGCTGGCCAGCCTGCATGCCGCCGCCGCGATCCGCCATCACCTGCGCGGCGGGCGGACCTTGGGGCGGATGTGGGCGGCGCGCTGAACCTCAGCCCGCGGCGTCCAGCTCCTGCGCCTCGACCACCGCCAGGGCGCTCAGGTTGACGATCCCGCGCGCGGTGACGCTGGGCACCACGACATGGATGGGCTTGGACATGCCCAGCAGGATCGGCCCCACCGGCAGCCCGTCGGCGGCGGCCTTCAGCAGGTTGAACGAGATATTGGCCGCGTCCAGCGTCGGCATGATCAGCAGGTTGGCGGTGCCGCTCAGGCGGGAATCGGGCACGGCGCGGTCGCGGATGGCGGCGACCAGGGCGGCATCGGCATGCATCTCGCCGTCGATCTCCAATTCGGGCGCCCGGCTTCGGATCAGCCCCAGCGCGCGGCGCATCTTGCGCGCCGAGTCGCTGTCGGACGCGCCGAAGCTGGAATGCGACACCAGGGCGATCTTCGGCGTGATGCCGAACCCACGCACCGCCTCGGCGGCCAGCAGCGTCATCTCGGCAATCTGCTCGGCCGTCGGGTCGGTCACCATGTAGGTGTCGCACATGAACAGCACGCCGTTTGGCACGATCAGGCATGACAGCGCGTAGACGCGGCTGACATCGGCCCGGCGCGGGATGATCGGCAGCACGTACTGGATCTGGCGCCACCAGGCCCCGGTGCCGCCGCAGATCGCGGCATCCGCCAGGCCCGCATGCAGCATCATCGCGGCGGCGACCGAGGCGCGGGTCTGCACCCGGCGCGCGGCGGGCTCGGGCGGGACGCCGCGGCGCCCGGCCAGCAGCTGGTATTGCGGGATCAGCGGGTCGAACACGGCATGGTCGGTGGCGGGGTCCAGCACCTGGACCTGGTCCGGCATCCGCATGCGCAGCCCCATCTCGCGGATCTTGGCCGCGATCACGTCGCGCCGGCCCAGCAGGATGGGCCTGGCGATGCCGTCATCGATCAGGGTCTGGGCCGCGCGCAGCATGCGTTCATCCTCGCCCTCGGCGAAGACGATCCGCCTGGGGTCGCGCGTCGCCGCTTCGAACACCGGGCGCATCAGATAGCCCGAGCGGAACACGAACCGTTCGAGGTCACGCTGATAGGCGGTGAAATTCGTGATCGGACGGCGCGCCACGCCGCTTTCCATCGCCGCGCGGGCGACGGCGGGGGCGATTTCCAGGATCAGCCGGGGATCGAACGGGCGGGGGATGATGTAGTCGGGGCCGAACACCGGGGCGATGCCGCCATAGGCGGCGGCAACGACCTCGCTGGCCTCGACGCGGGCGAGACCGGCGATCGCCTCGACGGCGGCGATCTTCATCGCCTCGTTGATCGTGGTCGCCGACACATCCAGCGTGCCGCGGAAGATGAAGGGGAAGCACAGCACGTTGTTGACCTGGTTCGGATAGTCGCTGCGCCCGGTGGCGACGATCGCGTCGGGGCGGGCGGCTTTCACCAGGGCGGGGTCGATCTCGGGCTCGGGGTTGGCCAGCGCCAGGATCAGCGGCTTCGGCCCCAGCAGCGGCAGCCATTCCGGCTTCAGCACGCGCGGGGCGGACAGCCCCATGAAGATGTCGGCCCCGGCCAGCACGTCCTGCAATGTCGCGGCATCGGTCACCCGCGCATAGCGGGCCATGTTGGGCAGCATGCCCGCCCGGTCGGCACGGACCACGCCGTTGACATCGGTCA
Source organism: uncultured Bifidobacterium sp. (assembly GCA_964478525.1). Lineage (GTDB taxonomy): Bacteria > Pseudomonadota > Alphaproteobacteria > Acetobacterales > Acetobacteraceae > Rhodopila. The sequence goes on along the minus strand of CAYZKM010000193.1, from coordinate 1,443 downwards.
GGGTCACGTTCTCGGGCTTCAGGCCCATCGAGACCAGCAGATCGACGCAGGCCAGCGCGGCGGCGCCGGCCCCGGAGGTGACCAGGCGCACATCCTCCAGCGCCTTGCCCTGCAGCACCAGCCCGTTGCGCACCGCGGCGGCGACCGTGATGGCGGTGCCGTGCTGGTCGTCGTGGAAGACCGGGATGCCCATGCGGGCGCGCAGCTCCGCCTCGATGGCGAAGCACTCGGGGGCCTTGATGTCCTCCAGGTTGATCGCGCCGAAGGTCGGTTCCAGCGCGGCCACCACGTCGCAGAACCGCGCCGGGTCCTGCGCATCGACCTCGATGTCGAACACGTCGATGCCGGCGAATTTCTTGAACAGGACGGCCTTGCCCTCCATCACCGGCTTGCCGGCCAGCGCGCCGATATTGCCGAGACCAAGCACGGCGGTGCCGTTCGAGATCACCGCGACCAGGTTGCCGCGGGCGGTGTAGTCGTAGGCGGCATCGGGGCTGGCCTTGATCGCCTCGCAGGCGGCGGCGACGCCGGGGGAGTAGGCGAGCGACAGATCGCGCTGGGTGGCCATGCGCTTGGTCGCCTCGATGGCCAGCTTCCCGGGGCGGGGCAGGCGGTGATACTCCAGTGCGGCCTTGCGAAAATCCTCGTCCATCCTCTCCGCCCGTATGCTGCGCAGGCCCACAATGGGCGGCGGGCAGGGGCGATGGCAACCGCCGGCACCGGGGTACCTGGCCTGCCGATGCGCGCTATTCCGGGAAACCCCCTGGCGCGTGTAGATTGGCTGGCGCATCAGGGAGGATCGCATGACCGGCAACAGCGCCTATCTGCACGGCCTGGACAAGAACCAGGCGAACCACGCGCCGCTGACGCCGCTGACCTTCATCGAGCGGGCGGCCGCGGTGTATCCGGACCGGGCGTCGGTGGTGCACGGGACGCAGCGCTTCACCTGGCGGGAAACCTATGCCCGCTGCCGGCGGTTGGCCTCGGCCTTGGCCAGGCGCGGCATCGGCAGGAACGACACGGTGGCGGTGATGGCCCCGAATACCCCGCCGATGTACGAGTGCCATTTCGGCGTCCCCATGGTGGGGGCGGTGCTGAACTCCTTGAACACGCGGCTGGATGCGCCGACCATCGCCTTCATGCTGCGCCATGGCGGGGCAAAGGTGCTGCTGACGGACCGGGAGTTCTCTCCGGTGGTCGGCCAGGCGCTGGCGCTGCTGGAGGAGAAGCCGCTGGTCGTCGACATCGACGATCGGCAGTACCAGGGCGGGGCGCTGCTGGGCGCGCTGACCTACGAGGACCTGCTGGCCGAGGGCGATCCCGGGTTCGACTGGCACCCGCCGGCCGATGAATGGGACGCGCTGTCGCTCAGCTATACATCCGGCACCACGGGCGATCCCAAGGGCGTGGTCTATCACCATCGCGGGGCGCATCTGAACGCGG
>CAYZKM010000192.1:0-8192 GCA_964478525.1 uncultured Bifidobacterium sp. | reverse complement strand
TTGCGGGCGTTCTGCCGCAAGCACGTGGCAGGGTTCAAGGTGCCCAGGACCTTCGTGTTCCAGGACATTCCCAAGACCTCGACGGGCAAGATCCAGAAATTCGCGCTGCGCGAGATTGCCCGGTCGGTCAGCGCCATCGAGTGAGACGAGGGCTGGTGAGGCAAACGAAAACCGCCGCCCCAGGGATTGAGGCGGCGGTTTTTCGTTGCGCGGGCGGGGTGGTCAGTTGCTGACCAGGTAGCCGTCCTTGGTGCCGATATAGCCGACGACGCTCAGGCTGCCGATCTTGTCGCCGAAATGCATCACCTGGCTGCCGCTGGCGTTGTAGACGGCGGTCTGGATCGGGTTGGCGCCGGCGATGAAGTCGTTCTCGGAGTTGAAGACGAAGGCGTAGAGGTCGGCGCCGGCCGTCTGGCTGAAGGTCGGCGTGCCCGACAGTTGTTCGTGGGTGAAGATGTTCGTCGTGGCGTCGGCGAAGATCTCCTGGCCTGCCTTCACGTTGCCCTCGAAATAGACATGGGCGTCGGCGGCGAACGGGTCGGCCTTGTCGCTGATTTCGATGAAGGCCATCTGGTTGGCGTTATGGCCGCTGACCGAGGCCATGCCGGCCTGCACCTGCTTCAGCGAGACCGTATCGCTGGGGTTGTAGGTGAATTCGATGACCCGGGCGGCGCCATACAGCGACTGCAGGCTGCCGGTGGGCGCGCAGGAGGAGTCGGTGGCGATCGGCGTGTTGTTGTTCAGGACCATCACGCTTTTGGTGTCGGAGTCGGACACCGTCAGGCCGTCGGAGGTGGTGGCGGTGACGGTTGCGGTGTCGACGGCCGAGCAGAAGCCGAGACCCGAGGTGGTGCCGCAGGACCCGCCATAGGAGCCGCCGCCATACGAGCCGCCATAGCAGTTGTAGCCACCGCTGTAGCAGTTGTAGTTGCTGCTGCCATAGCAGTTGTAGCCGCCGTTGTTGCAGCCATAGCTGCTGTTGCTGTCATAGCTGGAGTAGCCGCAATACCCGCTGGTGGAGCCGGTATAGTTGCCGTAGCTGTCGCAGTTGGACGCATAGCCGCCATGGCAGCTGTAGCTGTTGTCCGAGCAGTAGTTGTGGCTGGAGGTCGACGCCGTGTAGCCGCTGCTGTAGCAGCTGTAGTGATTGCCCGAGTTGTCGGTGTTGCAGGAGTAGCGGCCATACCCGTCGTAGCGGGTGTTCTGGTCGTAGTTCGAGTTGCACACCGAGCTGTAGCTGCTGCAGCCGCCATTATAGCTGCCGCAGCTGCCGTTGTAGCTGCCATAGGTGCTGCAGCCGTATTCGGTGGAGGAGCTGGTGTACTGCCAGGTCTCACCGACGCCGAGCTTGCCGTCGCGGTTGGTGTCGCCGACGTTGTAGCCGTAGGAGAGGACCTGCGCGGCGTTGATCAGCGACGGCGAGGCCGAGGTGCCGACATTGTCGACGACCTTGACGTTGCTGAGCGAGGTCGAGCCGGTGTTGGACACATAGAAGGTGAACTTCACCGAGCAGCCCGCGCTGATGACGTTGTCGCAGGGCACTTTCAGGATCGAGATGCCACCCTTGGTCTGCATGCCGGCATCGATCGTGTTGTTCACCTGGCCGGCCGTCAGGGTGATCAGCCCGGTCAGCCCGGTGCTGGCATTGGCGTCGGAGTCCTTGGCATCGTTGCCACCGGCATCCTGCGTGGTGATCTTGTAGCCGGTCGGGTTGGTGAAGCCCACCTTGTAGCTGCCGGCGGCCAGGCCGGTGAAGCCGTAATGGCCGGTGCTGTCGGTGGTGGTCGAGGAGACGACGGCGCCGCTGCCGTCGTACAGCTTCACGGTGACGCCCGAGATGCCCTTCTCGTTCGTATCCTGGATGCCGTTGCGGTTCACGTCATACCACACGAAATCGCCGAGGGCGGCCGAGGCGGCCTTCAGCCCGGCGTCGATCGTGTTGTCGACCTGGCCCGCGGTCAGCGTGATCGTCGTGGTCAGGCCGGTGGTGGTGTTGGCATCGGAGTCGATGGCGTCGTTCGAGCCGGTATCGGCGTTGGCGAACGTGTAGCCGTTCGGCTTGACGAACTGCACCTTGTAGGTGCCCGCGTCCAGGTTGGTGAAGGCGTAGTGGCCGGCGGAGTCGGTGGTCTTGGTGTCCAGGATGGTGCCCGTGGCGCTGTCCAGCAGATTGACCGTCACGCCCGCGGCGGCGGTGTCGCCGGCGTCCTGGATGCCATTGTTGTTGGTGTCGATGAACACGGTGTCACCGATTGCCGCGGTGCCGCCGGCGCCCGATCCGGCCTGCTTGAGGCCGGCATCGACGGTGGTGTTGTTCTGGCCTGCGGTCAGGGTGATCACGCCGGTCAGGCCGGTGACCTGATCGGCGTCGCTGTCGGTCGCGTCATCCGACCCGGCATTGGCCTGGGTCAGCGTCAGGCCGCTGAGCGTGCCGAACTTCACGGTGTAGCTGCCGGCCAGCAGGTTCGCGAACTGGTAATGGCCGTTCAGGTCGGTGGTGGTGGTCAGCAGCACCGAGGTGCCGGTCGCGTCCATCAGCTGGACGGTGACGCCGGACAGGCCGGGCTCGCTGGTCGGGGCGCCCTGCACGCCGTCGCCGTTGAGGTCGAGGAACACGGTATCGCCGATCGAGCAGAGCTGGTTTGCCGCCGTGGCGACGAAGCTCTGCTTGATGTCGCTCATGTCGATCGAGGAATTCGCGGGCGCGTTGGCGTCGATCGATTCGATGATCGTCAGGGTGACATGGATGCCTGCCTGGCCCTGCGTGAAGGTGATCGGCGCCGGGCTGGTGGAACCCTGCGTGAAGCTCTGCGTCGCGATCAGGTTGCCGCCGAGGTCATAGATGTTCGCCACGGCGGTGACATGCGAGCCGGTGCCGAAGAACTGATCGACCGTGTACTGGCCATTGAACCCGGTGACGTATTCGCCCGCGGTGTTGGAGGCGACGTCATAGTTGAAGGTCAGCGTCTGCGAGGAGCCCGCGCCGGCGACGAAGGACTGGAAGGCCGCCCATTCGATGCCGGTCGGTGACCCCGTCGTGGTGAAGAACGGGTCGGACGCGATGAACGATGCGGTCGTGCCGACATCGACCTCGGTCACCTGGATGTTGGAGAAGTTGAAGAAGCCGTCGGTGACGTTTCCGAAGGTGAGGGAGGAGGTTGGCATCGACGGCTACCTTTGGTGGGTAGGTGAGGATCAGGGTGGTCCAGACCGCCATCCCGCAGAACCGACGAAGCGCGTATCCAAGTATTCCGCGCCAGCATCGTCGAAACCGGGCTGTCCGCCTGGCCGTCCGACGCGCTGTCTGCGCTGAACCTCTTGATATCGCCTCCGTTAATTCTCCGTTATCGCGGAAAATTGACCGTAACCATGTTGATATCACCGACAAGCGAGCCTGTAAACTATAAACATGATTTTATCATTTTTTATACAATCTGGTGGCAAGCCAAATCCGCAATCATGTCTGATCATGTCGTCGGAGCAGATTGAAACAATTAGATAAACCTTGCATCTGGCCGCCAGGCAAGGCGCGATCGGCGGAAGACCGGGGTTTTCCGCAGGCGCCGCCGCATCCGGCGTCGCGACTCGGCTTCTGGCGACGCCGGGCTTACGCCGATCATCCGGCGCGGGGTGCCGGAAAAGATAATATCAAATTATATCCAATATCCTATTTTATGGAATTTCCAAGATTGCCCGCAGCTTGTGGCCACGCAGGGATCACCGCGCGATGGACCTCACTCCACAGGGCACCCGGATGCGCGCGGCCCCGGATGCTCGGCTGGATACTCGGGGAATGCCTGACAGCCGCCGGTTTGTTACTTGGCCGGGCGGGTCAGCCGGTGCGGCGCGCGGCCTTGCGACGGCGGTTCCGCACGAAGGACAGTCCGGCCAGCCCGCTCAGCATCACGCTGATGGACACCGGTTCGGGCGCGGGGGTGAAGCTCTGCGTCACGTAGCGCAGGCTGACCGTGTCGGCGCCGGCGATCAGCACCTGGTTGACCTTCAGGTCCTTGGTCACGCTGAAGGTCGAACCCGTCGGGTTGACGGCGGTGAAGGTGCCGGAATTGCCGCCGGTGACGCCATAGCCGTTCAGGGTGAAGTTGGTCGCGCCCGCGAACCCGGCCGAGAACGATTCGCCGGCCGATACCGCGGTCACCGGCGTGCCGGCGGACCCGGTCAGCGCGCTGCTCATGGTCATGGCGACCTGGTTCACCGTGGTGCGGGTCGACGGCGCGGCCACCTGCAGGTCGAACTTCAGGTCGTAGAAATTGGTGCCGGTGGCGATATTGCTGAAAATATCGGCGCCGTTGATGCCCTGGATCTTCACCGTCGCCCCGGCGCCGGTGAACTGCAGCATCTCATAGGCAGCCGAGGATCCGGTGGGGCAGACGCTGGTGCCCGCGGCGCCAAGGCGCACAATGCAGTTCGCAACCGTCAGGTTCAGGCCATTCACCGACAGGACACTGCCGTTGAACAGGCCGACGGCACCTGAGGTCAGGGCATGCGCCGACGACGCCGACAACAGCGCGGACGTCATGACCGCGGCCCCTGCGATCCAGCGGCCGGTCCTTCGCGGTGCCATATCCGTTCCCAGCTTCATGCGACCCATACTCCTGGCGCCATCCAACCCGATGGAGCCCTTCGATCTGGTATCATAATGGCCCCGGGGTGTAAACTATAATCGGCGGAAATATAATTTTGAGACAAATCACTGCGCATCCGCCCCGCTCCTGTCGGGCGCGATCTCGGTTCCGTTCAGGGAGTACTCGCGAATCACGACATCCGCGATGGCCTTGATCACTACCGCGGGCACCGCCTCGCGCAGCAGCGCCTGGCGAATCTGTTCTTTCACCAGCGGAAAGGCCTGCGTCGGCTGCTGGCGCCGGTCCTCGACCTTCACCACGAACCAGGCCCCCGCCGTGCGCACCGGATAGGCCGAGACCTGGCCCACGGGCAACGAGAACGCGACCGCGCCGACCTCGGCGTTCAGCCCGTCGCGGGCGACGAAGCCCAGATCGCCCCCGGCCGGGGCGGTGGTGTCCTTGCTCGACCGCCGCGCCACCGCTGCGAAATCCGCCCCCGCCTTCAATTCGGCGATCACCGCCACCGCCTCCTCCTCGGTCGGTACCATGATCACGCGCACCCGCACCTCGGTCGGTCCGGGCTTGCCGGCATAGTCGCGCTTGTAGCGGGCCAGCATGTCGGCATCGCTGACGCGGGCGCTGGTCTCGCGATACAGCAGTTCCTCGCCCAGCGCCTGGTCGGCCGCGCCCCGCACGCGGCGGCGCACGATCGGGTCCTCGTCCAGGCCCTGCTTCTGCGCGCGGATGGCCAGCGCCTCCCGCTGCTCCAGCCGTTCCCGGATCATCGGGAACAGCGTCTCGAACGGCAGGGAGCCGACGCTGGGTGGCAGTGCGCGGATCGCATCACCCACATCCGCCAGCGTGATCACCCGCCCGTCGATGTCGGCCACCACGGTGCTGGCGCTGTCATTGCCCGGGCGCGTCCCGTCATATTTCGGGGCCGCCGTATCGAAGGATGGCCGCGTCATGTCCCCCGGCGCCAGCGGCGACGCGCTGGGCCGCAGCGTCGGCTGCGCCCATGCCGGACAGGCCGGCGCCACCGCGCCGGTCCCCACGATCAATGATACGATCAGCACGGCGGTTCGGTGCGAGGCCACTCTATGGATGTCCATGTCAGGATCGTCCGATGATGTGGGAAGCCGGGGTGCCGTCGCAAGCGGATTGACGCTGCCTGCCATCCGTGCGCACCAGGGCAGGGCCGGTCCGCCGGCCATTCGGGGGGAACGCAACCATGAAATTCGGCATCCGCTATTGCAACACCGGCCGCTATGTCGAGCCCGGACCCGCCGTCGAACTGGTCCAGGCGGCCGAGGCGGCCGGGTTCGAATCGGCCTGGACCGTCGAGCACACGGTCATCCCGCACGGCTATCAATCCGCCTATCCCTATACGCCGAACGGGCGGCTGCCGGGTGGCGAGGGCGATTTCGTCCTGCCCGACCCGCAGATCTGGATGGCCTGGGTCGCCGCGCGCACCAGCCGCATCAAGCTGGCGACCGGCATCCTGATCCTGCCGCAGCACAACCCGGTCATCTGTGCCAAGCAGGTGGCCACGCTCGATTCGATGTCGGGCGGGCGCGTCCTGCTGGGCATCGGCGTCGGCTGGCTGAAGGAGGAGTTCGAGGCGCTGGGCGTGCCCTTCGCCGAACGCGGCGCGCGCACCGAAGAATATATGCATGCGCTGCGGGCGCTGTGGACGATGGACAAGCCCAGCTTCCAGGGCCGGTTCGTCAGCTTCAAGGACGCCTATATGCGGCCGAAGCCGGCCAATGGCACGGTGCCGATCATCATCGGCGGACATTCCAAGGCCGCTGCCAGGCGCGCGGGGCGGATGGCGGACGGATTCTTCCCCGCCCGCGGCGCCTCGGCCGAATTGCTGGGCGCCGTCCGGGCCGGCGCCGAGGAAGCCGGGCGCGATCCCCGATCCATCGAGATCACCGCCAGCATGCCGGACAATCTGGACGAGCTGCCGGCGATGGCCGCCGCCGGCATCGGCCGCGTCCTGGTGCCGGTCACCGGTGTCGCGGGCCTGCAGCAGGTGATCCGCGGCCCCGAAGACGTGGCGTCGTGGCGGCAGACGATCGACAGATACGCCGCGCTGTAGCGGTCAGGCGGCGGCTTTCGGCGCGTGCTGCCTGGCGCGCGCCAGCATGCCGCGCAGCGCAGTCCGCAGATCCGTCAGATAGCGGACGTGCTCCTCCTCGATCGTGTGGCGGGCCGAGTGCTTGTACTGCGCGCCGTACCAGGCGGCGCGCGCGGTGATCGCCGCCCCCATCTCGGCCGCCGGCGGCAGGGCGGCGTTCCCCAGCAGCACCTCGCGCACCCAGCGGGCCTGATGCTCGAACACCATGTTCAGCGCGGTGTCGGTGTTGAAGAAGCCCATGAAGAACAGGCCGGGCCAGTTGGGCGGGGCGATGCGCAGATACAGGTCCAGGCGGTTGTTCTCGACCGGAACGACGTCCCTGGGGATGAACCCGAGGTCGATCTCGTAGCCGGTGGCGGCGATCAGCACGTCGAACGCCTCGGATGATCCGTCCTCGAAATGCAGGGTGTTGCCGTCGACGCGGGTGATGCCGCGCTTCACGGCGATGCGGCGATAGGCGATGTCGGTCACCACCGTCGCGTTCGATGTCACATGGGTCAGCGTGGTCGGCCTGGCGAAGCCCAGCTTGGTCAGGTCGCCATGGGCCAGCCACACCAGCAGGCGCGTCATCCGCCGGCGCAGCGCGCGGGGGATCCACGGGCGCTGGATCTGCGCGGTGATGTCAGTGAAGGCGCGCCCGAACATCAGCTTGGGCAGGATCACCACGCCCGACCGCGCCACCAGCACGCAGCGCGGCGCGGTGACGCACACATCGCTCGCGATGTCACAGGCGCTGTTGCCGACGCCGACGACGCAGATGCGCTTGCCCACGAAGGGTTCGGGTTCCCGATAGTCGTGTGCGTGCAGATAGGTGCCGCCGAACTGCCGCAGGTCGGGGGCGTGCAGCGGCTTGCTCAGATGGCCGGTGGCGACCAGCACGGCGTCGAATGTCTCGCGGCTTCCCTCGGCCAGTTCCACGTCCCATTTCGGGGGTTCGCGGGCCGGGTCGAAGGCGGGATGCACCTGGGCCACGCGGCTGTTGAACCGGATGCGCGGCGTCACGCCGAAATGGTCGGCGTATGACACGAGGTAGCGATGCATGTCGTAGTGATCGGGGAAGGGCTGGGTCGAGGCGTCGAAATCAAGATCGCTGAAGCGGGTGACGCCGCGCGAGGTATTGATGTGCAGCGTGCGATAGGCCGACGACATCCCGCTGTCGTTCCGGTAGCACCACATGCCGCCGATCTGGGTGCCGATCTCGAACACCGTCACGTCGAAGCCGGATTCCAGCAGGTATTTGGCCGAACAGATGCCGGAGGCGCCGGCGCCGATGATGGCAACCCGCCCGGTCCCGCGCGTGTGCGGTCCCGCGACGGGACCGTTCAGGCCGCGCTGATAGACGGATTGGGTGGCGGTCATCGCGATGTGATCTCCGTGGCGTGCGGGCGGTTCATGTGCGGGCGGGTGGCCTGGGTCAAGCGTTGTCTGGGCTGTGATATTTCATCTGTCGAAATTACCTGATAACACGG
>CAYZKM010000191.1:0-8201 GCA_964478525.1 uncultured Bifidobacterium sp. | reverse complement strand
GCTGACCGAGCAGATCAAACTGGCCGACGATCTGGGCTATGACTCGGTGAGCTTCACCGAACACCATTTCCATATCGAGGGATTCGAGGTTTCCAACAACCCGGTCCTGCTGGATCTGTATTTCGCGATGCAGACCAAGCGCATCAAGGTCGGGCAGCTTGGCATCGTGCTGCCGGCGGCGAATCCGATCCGTGTGGCCGAGGACATCGCCATGCTGGACCACATGACCGGCGGGCGCGCGGTGGCGGGGTTTGCCCGCGGCTATCAGCGGCGCTGGGTCGATATCATGGCGCAGCAGACCCATGGCGTGTCGGGTGCGCTGCCGCATCAGCACGATGCGATCGACGCCGCCAACCGCGCGGCGTTCGAGGAGAATTTCCAGATCATCAAGAAGGCCTGGACCCAGGAAATGCTGACCCATGACGGGCAGTTCTGGAAGATTCCGGCCGGTGAAACCCCGTGGACGCTGGACACCACCGCCAAATGGGGCAAGGGCGTCGAGAACGGCATCCTGAAATCGGTCGGCGTCGTACCCAAGCCGCTGCAGAAGCCGCACCCGCCCCTGTTTCTGCCGTTCGCCTCGTCCGAGAACTCGATCCGCTGGGCGGCGAAGGAAGGTGTCACCGCGATCCTGCCGTCGATGCTGCCGGTGTACGAGAACCATCTCTACGATGTGTATGCGGACGTGTCGGGACGCCCGCGCGGCAACGGCACCGGGCTGCTGCGCGACGTGATCATCGCCGACACGGATGACGAGGCGATGGCGTTGTGGCGCAATGCCGGGCAGTTCACCGGGCGCGCCTGGTTCGAACCGTTCGGGTTCCGCAAGGGTCTGCAGGACCCGAAGACGGGCGAATTCCTCAGCCCCGAGGATGCGCGGAAGGAAGGATATATCCTGGCCGGGACGGTCGATACCGTGATCCGCGGCCTGGAAGCCAACATGAAGCGGCAGAATGTGGAATGGCTGTTCTGCTACACCTATAACGGCCTGACGCCGCATCCGGTGCTGATGAAGTCGCTGGAGCAGTTCTGGACAAAGGTGATGCCGCGCTTCGCCTGACGCACGACGCTACACGGGCGGCCGCCATTCCAGTTGCAGGAATGGCGGCATTTCCTCGATCCGGACGAAGCCGGCGCGCAGGCACATGCGCAGCGACGGTTCGTTGCGTATCAGGACCTTGCTGCGCACCGGCCGTCCCAGCGGTGCCAGAAGCCCGAGCGCGGCGATCATCACCGCCGAACCCAGCCCTTGGCCGCGGCTGTCGGGCATCAGCGCGAAGTCGACGATGCAGCCGGTCTCGCCGCCGGGATCGATGACGATGCGCCCGATCGGGATGCCCTGCCGTTCCACGATATCGAAGCGGGCATCGGGGAAGTTGGTGCGATAGGTCATGGTCTGCGCCTGGAACTGCATCTCCGCCAGGCGTTCCCGCGTCGGATCATCCACCGGCAGTCCGGCAAGCTCGGTCAGGATATGGCTGCGGAACAGGGCGAACAGGAAGCCCGCATCGGCGTCGGTTTCCGGGCGCAGCGTGACGGGGCCGGCCGCGGTGTCCAAGGTCAGCGCCGTGGCTCGACCGGCGGCGTCGAATCGATTAAGCATCCGGCTAGGTTACGTCCGGAAAGCCATCATGACCACCGTGCCTGTTCACGAGGATTTCCTGCCCTATGTCGACGGGATGTTCCATGTCGGCGGCTGGCATGGCGCGCTGCAACTGCGAGAGATCGATGTAAGCCGCACCCCGAACCCCGGCCGCACGGCGCCGTCCTTCACGCTGCTGTTCCAGGGACCGCGCGATGATGTGCTGCCCGAGGGCATGCGCACCATCACCGCGGCGGATGGGCGCGCGTTCGACGTCTATGTGATGCCGATCCACACGCCCGGCCGCGAACACCAGGATTACCAGGTCGTCTTCAACTGATCGCCGTGGCCCGCCATCAGTTGCGGGACGGAAATATGCCGGTCAATGCGATACAGAAATTGATCCCCAGATAGGGCATCATGTTGCTGTGCGCCTGCCCGCCGGTGGGGCCGATCGTTGCGTTGTTCATCGTCTGCTGCGGATTGGCGTCCGGCGCATAGATGTTGAACGTCAATGCGCCGCCGCCGGAATCCAGCCCGGTGGTCGTGGCAAGGACCGAATTGTTGGCCGGCGTGAAGGTGTTGTTCTTTGTATCGGCATTGGACACCACGCTGGCCCGGTGCGGATGCAACGGCGTTTCGTTCACTGTCAGCGTATGCGACTCCTCGCCGCCCGCCGCGCCGATCGATACCACGACGTTCTGCGTTGTCGAGCCTTGTCCCATCGCCGCTCGGCCGCGCAGGTCCGGCAGGGCGAACGTCGTGCGCCCGTCACCGCCGAACGTGGTGCCCAGCAGCGCGAACAGCGCCTGGTTGCTGGCGATGGGAAGCAATTGTCCGGCGCAGGCCGCCCAGCCTCGCGGCGGGAAGTCAAAGGCAAACACTTCAATCTGCCCAAGGAATTGATTTGCCATGATTCGGCGCTCCGTAATGGCCTGGATGCTGGTTGCTGCTCAAGACCGGGATGGAAAGATGCCGGCAAGGGCGATACAGTAGCGCAGCGCCAGGTACGGCTGCAGGTTGTTGTGCGGCTGGTTGCCACCCACCGGGCCGATGGACGACTGCTGCAGTGCCGTGTTGGGATTGGCCGGGTTATAGACATTGCCCTGGTTGGCACCCTGGAAGTCCCCCAGGTACACATTGGCCAGCACCGCGTCGACCGGGCTGTTGGTCGTGCCGTCGGCGGTCTTTGCGTTCATCGAGTGGGAGTGCACCGGCATCGTGCCGCTGTCGAGCGTGACCATCGCGCTGCCCGCCGTTTCACCGATCGTGTAGAGGGAGCCGCCGGGAAGCTGGCCTTGGCCGACCGATATCGCACCCTGCAGGTTCGGCAGCCCGAAATTGCTGCGTCCATCGCCGCCGAACTGAACGCCCAGCAGGGAAAACAGCGCGCTGTATTGCGCGATCGGCAGGATCTGACCCTGGCAGTCGGCCCAGTTCTTGGGTGGAAAGCTGTAGGGGAAAAGAGTGATCTGTCCGAGGAACGGTTCCGACATTGGTGCTCTCCGGCATCCGGCGGGTTCGGGGGAATGCGATCGGTGTCTGGCGAAACTTCAGGACCTGGACGGGAAAATTCCCGCGGTGCAGATGATGTAGTTCAGCGTCTGCAGCGGTTGCCGGTTCTCGTGGGGCAGGCCGCCGCCTGTCGGTACGACGGCCGCGGGCGACATCGTGACAGCGGCCGCGGCATCCGCCGGCCCGTACAGGAACGCGGCCGCCTGCGCGTTGTTGGCCAGGGACTGATCCTGTGCCGGAATGTTCGTCGTGCCCGCCCGTGCCGATGCCCGCATGGGATGGTTGTGCCATCCGATCTGCTGGGCGGTCAGGGTCACGGTCTCGGTGCCGGCCATTTCGCCGATCAGGCGGTTGGTGCGCCCGGGCCCCTGTCCGACGCCGACCGGCGTGCGTCCGCGCAGATCCGGCAGTCCGAATGTGTTCACGCCATCGCCGCCATAGATCGTGCCGATCAGCGCGTACAAGACGTCGAATTCTGCAATGGAGACCAGGCGGCCATCGCATGGCAGCCAACCCACGGGTGCAAAGTTGAAGCCGACAGCCAGGATCTGACCGACAAAGGGTTCTGCCATTCTGGTTCTCTCCTCACCAGCCGGTCGATTCACAGCCGACCCGACCCGTTGCTTGGCACGCAGAAAGGATCACGGGGCAACCATGCACGTCGCAGCCTGCCCTTCCAGCTGGAGACAGTGTGCATGACAGCGCATGGTCATGCAATACGTCCGTACACCGCGTGGTCGGGCGCCCGCGTCATGACGCTCCGCCTGCCAGGTTGCCGTCGGTGCTATCGTGTATCGAACGGTTCGTCCTTGCCGCGACTTCGGTTCCGCGACCTGCGCCCCGGCAGATGACAAATTGTATCAAACCAGGGTCAGGCGCCCAATTTGGGAGAAATCCTATTATGTAAAACGCGTCGCATCGACTAGGTTGCGTCGGCCCAGCAACGGCATGCAAACGAATCTGCCGCCGGCCCTGCGCCGCGGATCAAACGGGAGGACCCTGAATGGCCTGGTTGGACGATTGGCAAGGGATTCCCGCCGGCGGTCCGGCCCCTGACGATCTGGATCCGGGCACGCCCGATGCCGATCAGATTGTCTTCATCGATGGTGCGCTGCCGGATGCCGCGGCGCTGGCTGCCGGGGTCAAGCCAGGTGTGCAGGCGATTATCCTGGACCCGGGCCAGGATGGTGTGCGCCAGATCGCGGCCGCGCTGGCGGCCCGGGGTGGGAAGAAGTACGGCTCGATCGCCATCGTCTCCCATGGTTCGAACGGCGTGCTGCAACTCGGCACGTCGTTTCTCGATTCCAGCTCCATCGGCCTGTATGCGGACGCGCTTGCGCAGATCGGTGCGGCGATCGATCCCGGCGGCGACCTGCTGCTGTACGGATGCGACGTTGCGCAGACCGACACCGGCATCGCCTTCGTCCATCAATTGTCCGACGCGATGGGCGGTATCGACATCGCCGCCGCCTCGCACCTGGTCGGTCCGTCTGACCTGGGCGGCAGTTTCACGCTGGATGTGAACACCGGCGCGATCGAGGCGACGACGCCGTTCACGGCCGAAACCCAGGCGGCGTTCTCGTCGGTGCTGCCGACGACGGTCAACCAGCTCTATTTCTCGACCCAGGGCGCACCAAGCCCGTTCACCGCGAACGGAATCAGGTCGATCGGGGTTTCGACGACGGCGTCGGTCGGTTCGGCCATCGACCTGCGCGACGGCAGCCAGGAATCCCTGTCGTTTCTGCAGAGCGTGGTCGTCGATCCGGCGAGGGGGAAATATTTCGTCGTCAACAGCAATGCATCCGTAGTCAACGCCATTCTGCAGGGCGACGTCCTGAACCCTGGGGCCTTGACGACGATCTTCTCGCTGCCGGCGCAAAGCCCGATCACGCATCAGATCGCCGCCCTCGCGATCGATCAGCCGAACGCGACCCTGTACTATACGGTCGATGCCAACGCCGCGAACGCGGGTTCGATCGGGGTCTGGAAGGTCTCGGAGAGCGGTGGCACGCCGACACAGGTGATCGGCAACATCGCCTCGGGCACCTCGCTGTTCACGTCGTCGAACGTACCGCTCAGCCTGGCGCTGGATCTGGCGCATAACCTGGTCTTCTTCACCGAAGGGGCGACGAGCGGCACCACCCGCCTGTGGGTCGGCAATGTCCTGAGCGGTACCGCGACCGTGCTTGCCACTTCGACCGCGGGCAGCCCGATGCGCGGCGTCGCGGTCAACGATGGCACCGTCTATTACAGCACGATCAACAACGCGGCGTCGCTGGTCGCAAACAACAAGATCTTCTCCACCCCCTACACCGTCACCGGCTCCGGCAGCTCGGCGTCCGCCACGATCGGCACGGTGTCGACGCTGTACGCCGGGGCGAACGCCGGCAATGCGTTCTCGATCTCGATCGATCCGGTGACCGGGCTGCTGTACACGATGGGCACCAAGATCGGTGACGCTTTCGGAACGGCGATGATCAATGTCGGCACCGTCTCCGGCGGCGGGGCCGTACAGCAGTTGTTCACGCTCAGCAACGGCACCAACGGTGTGCTGGGGCGGGGCCTGTTCCTGGAAACCACACCGACCATCGTTGCCAGCGGCACCAAGACCTATGTCCAGAACGCCAGCGCGGTCACGCTGGTGCCGGGGGCGACGGTCAGCAGCCCCTCGGGCTTCACCCTGGCCGGCGCGACGGTCGACATTACCGGCGGCAACTTCGCCGGCGACGGCGATCTGTTGACAGCCACCACGACGGGCACCGGGATCACGGCGGCGTTCGCAGGCAACACGCTGACGCTCAGCGGCATCGACACGGCGGCGCATTACCAGCAGGTGCTGGACAGTGTCGCCTATTCGAACACCGTCAAGGACCCGACCAATGGCGGAGCCAACGCCAGCCGCACCATCACCTGGACCGTCAGTGACGGCATCATCAGCAGCACCTCGCCGACGACGCCCCTGAACATCCACGGCCTGCCGACCATCACCGCCGCGACCGCCGCGACGTTCACCGGCGGCGGCGCGGCCACCACGCTGGATGCGGGGCTGGTCGTCAACGATCTGTTCAGTGCGACCCTGTCCTCGGCCACGGTGCTGGTGGGCAGCTTCTTCACCGGCGATGTGCTGAACTTCACCAATCAGGGCGGCATCACAGGGGTCTACAACACCGGCACGCTGGCGCTGTCCGGCGTGGCCAGCGTGTCCGCGTACCAGACGGCGCTGCGCTCGATCACCTACGGGTTCAACCCGTCGAACGGCGATCCCACGGGCGGCGGATCGAAGACCACGCGCGCGATTTCCTGGAGCGTGAACGACGGCGCGACCGTCAGCGACGCGGTGTTCACCACGCTGAACGTCATCCATGCCGCGCCGACCATCACCGTGTCGGGCACGGTGTCGTTCAAGGCGGGTGGTGGCGCGGTCGCGCTGGCCCCGGCCGCCAGCGTGATCGCGCCCGACAGTCTGGGGCTGCTGACCAAGGCGACGATCACCATCGACGGCGGCGTGTTCCCCGGCGATGGCGACGTGCTGTCGGCGACCGTCGCCGGCACCGCGATCACGGCGTCCTATGACGCGGGGACCGAGGCGCTGACGCTGTCCGGGTCCGACACGGTGGCGCACTACCAAAGCGTGTTGCAGTCGGTGTCGATCTCCACCAGCTCGGGCGACCCCACGGGCGGCGGGCTGCACACCAGCCGCACGATCACCTGGGTGGTGAACGATGGCGTGGCCAACAGCGCGGCGGGCACGTCGAACGCCACCGCCCTGTGCTTCCTGGCCGGCACGCTGATCATGACCCCGGATGGGGAGAAGCCGGTGCAGACCCTGCGCGCGGGCGACCTGGTGACGACCCATCGCGGGCAGGTGCGGCCACTGGTCTGGGTCGGGCACGGCAAGGTGCTGGCCACGCGCGGGCGCCGCAATGCCGCGACGCCGGTGATCGTGCGTCAGGGCGCGCTGGGCAACGGGTTGCCTCGGCGCGACCTGCGGGTGACCAAGGGCCATGCGCTGTATCTCGACGCTGTGCTGATCCCGGTGGAGTGCCTGGTCAACCATCGCTCGATCGTGTGGGACGACCATGCGCAGGAAGCGTCGCTGTATCACCTGGAGCTGGACAGTCACGACGTGCTGCTGGCCAACGGGGCGCCGGCCGAGAGCTATCGCGACGACGGCAATCGCTGGCTGTTCGGCAATGCCAATGACGGGTGGGGCCTGCCGATGCATCCGCCTTGCGCGCCGCTGCTGACCGGCGGGGACCGGGTGGACGCGATCTGGCAGCGGCTGCTGGCATTGGCCGGCGCGCCGGTGGACCTGCCGCTGACCGATGATCCGGACCTGCATCTGCTGGCGGATGGGCGGCGGATTGATCCGCATTGGGCACGCGATGGCCGGGTCTCGTTCGGCCTGCCCGCCGGGGTGTCGGATGTGCGCATTGCCTCCCGCGATGCCATCCCGGCCGAGCTGGGCCTGGCGCGGGAATTCCGGTCGCTGGGCGTGTCGCTGCGCCGCATGGTGCTGACGGCAGGGCGGACGGCGCGGGTGATCGAGGCCGAGGATGAACGCCTGGCCGACGGGTTCCATCCGTTCGAGCCAGGGGACGCGATCCGCTGGACCAACGGGTCGGCCGCCGTGCCGGCCGCGCTGTTCGACGGGGTGGCCGGGCGGATGGAGCTGGTGCTGCATGTCGGCCCGCAGACGCGGTACCTGGACGACGGACGGGACTGTCTGGTGGCGTAATGCCAGGCGGTGCCTGTGGGCTCAGCGGACGTAGACGCGCACTTGCGGCTGTTGCAGTGACGGATCGGCCCGCAGGCCCAGATGGATGCGGGCGGCGGGAACGTTGTCCTGCATGATCGCGCGCATCACCTCGGTGGCGCGGGCCTGCCCCTCGGCCGCGGCCTCCAGCTTCGGCACCACGGCGATGACGTCGTACTGGATGCGGCGGTCGCGTGACTCGGCGGCCCGCACGGCGATCCGCAGCGGGTCGCGATAGCGGGGATTGGCCTCGGCGTAGTCGATGACGACCAGCGGCTCCCGCGGATCGACGCGCAGCGGCGGCGGCGGGGTGGCCGGCCCCGGCGGCACCGCTTCAGGGGCTGACGC
>CAYZKM010000190.1:0-8213 GCA_964478525.1 uncultured Bifidobacterium sp. | reverse complement strand
GCATCCAGCCGCAGATGCTGCTGTGCCGCTGCGACCGGCCGATCCCGGCGAATGAACGGCGCAAGATCGCGCTGTTCTGCAACGTCCGGCCCGAGGCGGTGATCCCCGCGCTGGATGTGGAAACCATCTACGAGGTGCCGATCAGCTACCACGCCGAGGGCATGGACCGCGAAGTGCTGCGCCATTTCCACCTGCCCCATGACGGGGAACCGGACCTGTCGCGCTGGCAGCGCATCGTCGACACGATCAAGGCGCCCGAGGGCGAGGTGCGCATCGCCATCGTCGGCAAATATACCAACCTGCTGGACAGCTATAAGTCGCTGGCCGAGGCATTGGCCCATGGCGGCACCGCCAACCGGGTGAAGGTGAAGCTGGACTGGGTCGACAGCGCCATCTTCGAACAGCCCGACGCCGTCCAGCGGCTGGAGGACGTGCACGGCATCCTGGTGCCGGGCGGCTTCGGCGAACGCGGCACGCAGGGCAAGATCGAGGCGGTGCGCTTCGCCCGCGAACGCGGCGTGCCGTTCTTCGGCATCTGCTTCGGCATGCAGATGGCGGTGATCGAGACCGCGCGGAACCTGGCCGGCATGTCCAAGGCCTCGACCACCGAGTTCGGCCCCTGCGAGGTCGCCGTCGTCGGGCTGCTGACCGAATGGGCGCGCGGCAACCAGATCGAGCGGCGCGAGGAAGGCGGGGAGCTGGGCGGCACCATGCGCCTGGGCGCCTTCCCCGCGGCGCTGAGCGAGGGCAGCCTGGTGCGCGCGATCTATGGCGGTGCAGCCAGCATCGAGGAGCGCCATCGCCACCGGTTCGAGGTGAACGTCAACTACCGCGAGGCGCTGGAAGCCAGCGGGCTGCGCTTTTCCGGCATGTCGCCCGACGGGGTGCTGCCCGAGATCATCGAATTCTCGGGCCATCCCTGGTTCATCGGCGTGCAGTACCACCCCGAGCTGAAGTCGAAGCCGTTCCAGCCGCACCCGCTGTTCGCCGGCTTCATCGCCGCCGCGGTCCGCCAGGCGCGCCTCGTCTGACCCCGGAGCCCGCGGGCCCAGCCTGGCAGGCGGGTTCGCGATATGGCGCCGGCGCCATTGACGGGCCGGCCCGCGCCCGCCACATCCCTCGCAACGTCCGGAGACCGAATGGATGAAACGTCGTAGCTTCCTCGCGGCGGGCAGCGCGGCCGCGCTGGCCCCCGCCCTTCGCCCCGCTCTCGCGCAGCCGGCCATCGGCGGCAAGGCGTCGACGCTGGTGCATGTGCCGCAGGGCAACCTGGTGACCATGGACGCGGTGTGGACGACCGCCATCGTCACGCGCAACGCCGCCGCCATGGTGTTCGACACGCTGTATGGCCGCGACGAGAAGCTGAACCCGCACCCTCAGATGGTCGCCGGCCACACGGTCGAGGACAACGGCTTGCGCTGGACCATGAAGCTGCGCGACGGGCTGGTGTTCCATGACGGCACGCCGGTGCTGGCGCGCGACTGCGTGGCGTCGCTGCGGCGGTGGATGAAGCGCGACCCGATCGGGCAGACCATCGCCGACCGCATGGACGAGCTGTCCGCCCCCGACGACAAGACCCTGGTGTGGCGCCTGAAGAAGCCGTTCTCGGCATTGCCCTATGCGCTGGCGAAGACGCAGCCGACCCCGATCATCATGCCCGAACGCCTGGCGAACACCGATGCGTTCAAGCAGATCCCCGACGTCGTCGGCAGCGGCCCGTTCCGCTATGTGCCCGGCGAGTACGTGTCGGGCCATCGCGCGGTGTTCGCGAAGTTCGACAAATACGTCCCCCGCGACGAGCCCGCGAGCTTCGCCGCCGGCGGATACCGGGTGAAGGTCGATCGCGTCGAGTGGCAGGTGATCCCGGACCCGTCCACCGCCGCCGGGGCGCTGGCGAGCGGCGAGGTGGACTGGCTCGATTCGCCGCTGCCGGACCTGATCGGTCTGCTGCGCAGCAAGGCGGGTGTCGAGGTCGCGCCGATCGATATCTACGGCACGTTCGGCGGGCTGCGCCCCAACCACCTGCATGGGCCGACCGCCAATGCCGGGGTGCGGCGGGCGATGCTGGCGGCGATCGACCAGGTCGATGTCATGACCGCGGTGATGGGCGGCGATCCCGCGCTGTTCCGTGCTCCGATCGGGTTCTACATCCCCGGCACCCCGTCGGCGAGCGAGGCCGGCATGGACAATGTGCGCAAGCGTCCCGGTAAGGACGCGATCAAGGCGATGCTGAAGGCGGCCGGGTATGGCGGCGAGAAGATCGTGTTCATGCACCCGACCGACCAAGTCTACTACGACGCCATGAGCCACGTCGCCGTCGCCGCCTTCCGCGATGTGGGCATCAATGTGGACGAGCAGTCGGTCGACTGGGGCACGGTGGTGGAACGGCGCACCAGCAAGGAGCCGCTGGACAAGGGCGGATGGTCGATGTTCCCGTACGGCGCGCCGGCGGCGGATTACCGCGACCCGATCTTCGCCAGCTTCCTGCGCGGCAACGGGGCGGGGGCCTGGTTCGGCTGGCCGACCGATCCCGAGATGGAGCGCATGCGCAACGCCTGGATGGACAGCACCGACCCGGCCGAACAGCGCAAGCTGGACGAGGCGACGCAGCTGCGTGCGTTCGAAACGGTGCCGTTCATCCCGCTGGGGCAGTACCTGCCGCCGTCGGCGTACCGGAAGAACCTGACCGGTGTGCTGAAGGGCGCGATGCCGGTGTTCTGGAACGTCGCGAAAGGGTAGCGGCCCGCCCCCCTCGCGCCCGTCTCACCCGACTGCCACTGGCCGTCCTGCGGCAGCCGAGGCCAGGATCGCCTCGAAGACCGCGACCCCATGCAGGATCTCGGTCAGCGGCGTCGGGAACGGCGCATCGCCGGTGATCGCCGCCGCGAAGGCCTCCAGCTCGGCCGTCAGCATGTTGAACCCGTCCGTCCCGGTCACCTCGGGCGGCGCGGTCACGCGGTGCTCCCCGGCGATCGCCGGAACCAGGCGGAACGTCGCCATCGGGTGGCCGAGAATCTCGGCGAACCCGCCGGTGCCGTAGGCGGCCATGCGGTAGTGCGGCGTCGCGGCGGTCGAGCAGAAGATGTGCCCCGACACCCCGTTGACGAAGCGCAACAGGATATCCGTCGTGTCATCCGCGAAGGTCGCGGCGCGCCGGTGGACGCGGCTGAACACCTCGGCGATCGGCCCGTTCAGGTCGATCATCCCGTCCACCAGGTGCACTCCGATCGCGGTCATCGCCCCGCCCGGCGCTTCCTCGGCCTGGGCCCGCCAGGCCTCGGCCGTCAGGGCCAGGCCATGCAGCGCCGTCTGTTCGGCGCCGAGCGAGACGAGGGTGCCCATGCGGCCCGACCGGATCGCCTGCTTCAGCCGCAGCATCGACGGGTGGAAGCGCCGGTTGAAGCCGACACCCAGCACGATCCCCGCCGTCCGGGCCGCCGCGATCGAGGCGTGGGCATCGGCGACCGACAGCGCGAACGGCTTCTCGACGAACACATGCTTGCCCGCCGCCGCGGCCGCGGCGATCTGCCCGGTGTGCTGGCTGTGCGGGGTTGCGAACACCACGGCCTCGATCGCCGGGTCGCGCAGGATCTGGTCCAGCGCGCCCACCCAGCGCAGCCCCGCCTGGGCGCAGAACGCCGCGGCCGAGGCCTCGGTGCGGGTATGCGCCACGGAAATCCGGATCGCCCGGCTGTCCCTGACACTGTTCACCAGGTTCTGGCCCCACCAGCCCAGGCCCACGATGGCGGCGTTGATCATGCCAGTCTCCTGCCGCCGATCTCGGCCTGGAACGCGGCGACGAAGCCCCGCATCGTGGCGGCGCGGTCGCGGGCCATCGCCTGGCCGGCTGGCGTGCGGAACCCGTCGGCGACGCGGAACAGCTTGGCCTCGAAATGATCGATCGCATAGCGCCGATCGTCCAGCGCGCGGCCCTCGGCTGCCGGATCGTCCGGGTCGTACAGCAGCGATGCCATCCGCCCGCCGGTGTAGAAGCAGCGCGCGATGCCGATGGCGCCGATCGCGTCCAGCCGGTCGGCGTCCTGCAGGATGCGGGCCTCCGGCGTCATCGGCGTGATGGCGGCCGAGAAGCTGTGCGCCTCGATCGCATGCGCCAGCGCGTCGATCCGCGCGTCCGTCCAGCCGAGGCCGCCGATCAGCGTCCGCGCGCGGGCCGCTGCCAGCCGCGATGCCTGCGCCCGCAGGGGGGAGCTTTTCTCCACCGCCACGCAATCATGCAGGATCACCGCCGCGGCGATCAGCTCCACATCCGCATCGGGTTCGGTGGCGGCGATCGCGGCGGCATTGCGCCACACCCGCAGCAGGTGCGACAGGTCGTGCGCGCCGTCGGTGCCGTCGGGGCCGAGTGCCGCCAGCAGGCGTTCGGCCAGCGCGTGATGGGGTGTGAAAGCCCTCGCGGTCGTCGCAATCGTCATGGTCTGCCTCCGTCGCCCTGCTCTACGATGATCCGGCCATCCCGGAGAAGCGCCATGCCAACCCGCCGCCAGGTCATGACCGCCGCCGCCGCCAGCCTTGCCGCCCCTGCCATCGCCCCCGGCATCGCCCGCGCCCAGGGCGGCGGCGTGCTGAAATTCATCCCGGCCGCCGATCTCTCGATCCTGGATCCGGTCTGGACCACATCCTACCAGTCCCGCGACCACGGCTTCCTGGTGTTCGACACGCTGTTCGGCCTGACCGAGGATTTCCGCGCCGAACCGCAGATGGCCGAGGGCGCGGCCACCGACGATGGCGGCCGGACCTGGCGCATCGTGCTGCGCGAGGGGCTGGCCTTCCATGACGGCACCCGGGTGCTGGCGCGCGACGCCGTGGCCTCGGTCCGGCGCTGGGGCGCCCGCGACGGGTTCGGCCAGGCGCTGATGGCCGCGACCGACGACATCGCCGCGACCGATGACCGCACCCTGGTGTTCCGCCTGAAGCGGCCGTTCCCGCTGCTGCCCGATGCGCTGGCCAAGACCCCGCCCAGCATGTGCCCGATCATGCCGGAGCGCCTCGCCCTGACCGACCCGGCGAAGCAGGTCACCGAAATGGTCGGCTCCGGCCCGTTCCGGTATCGCGCCGATGAGCGCGTGGCCGGATCGCAGGTCGTCTACGAACGCAACCGCGCCTATGTCCCCCGCCCCAACGGGCAGCCAAGCGGCACCGCCGGCCCGAAAATCGCGCATTTCGACCGGATCGAGTGGCGCATCATCCAGGACGCCGCCACCGCGTCAGCCGCCCTGCAGCGCGGCGAGGTCGACTGGTGGCTGACGGTCGACGCCGACCTGGCCCCGACCCTGGCGCAACGGGCGTCGCTGCGGGTCGAGAACGCCTCGGCCACCGGCTTCATCGCGACGATGCGGTTCAACCACCTGGTCCCGCCCTTCGACAACCCGGCGCTGCGCCGAGCGATCGTGGGGGCGGTGTCGCAGTCGGACTATATGATCGGGATGGTCGGCACCGATCCGGCGTTCTGGAACGCCGCCTGCGGCTATTTCTGCCCGGGCACGCCGATGGCCAGCGCGGCGGGGATGGACGCACTGACCGGCCCGCGCGATATGGCGGCGGTGAAGCGCGCCATCGCCGATGCCGGCTACAAGGGCGAACCCGTCGTGGTGCTGACGCCGACCGACATCGCCTCGGCCCGCGCGCTGGCGGAAATCACCGCCGATACGCTGCGCAAGCTGGGGATGAACGTCCAGGCACCGACGATGGACTGGGCCAGCCTGGTGCAGCGGCGGGCCAAGACCGATCCGGTGGCGCAGGGCGGGTGGAGCATCTTCCACACAAGCTGGGCCGGGCTGGACATGCTGAACCCCGCCGGCCACGTCTTCCTGCGCGGCAACGGCAAGGCCGCCACCGTCGGCTGGCCCGATTCCCCCGCCATCGAGGCCCTGCGCAACGACTGGTTCGCCGCCAACGACCTGGCCGCCCAGCAGGTGATCTGCGCGCAGATGCAGCGCCAGGCGTTCCAGGACGTGCCCTATGTGCCGCTGGGGCAGTATTTCGTCCGCACCGCCTACCAGGCGAACTTGACGGGCGTGCTGAAAGGCAATCCCGTGTTCTGGAACATCCGTCGCACCTGACGGCAGCCGATCCTGGGAGGGATTTCAACCATGAGCGCATTCGAACTGGTCTGGGACAGCCGCAGCGGCGTGTCCGAGTGCCCCACCTGGGACGAGGCCAACCGGCGCCTGCTGTTCTGCGACATCCCCGGCCGTCGCATCAACGCGCTGTCGGTCGACACGGGTGCGCGCGAGACCTGGGACTTCCCCGAGGTCGTGGGCAGCTTCGGCCTGTGCCGGTCCGGCCGGCTTGTGGTGGCGCTCCGCCATCGCGTGGTGCTGTTCGACCCGAAGTCAAAGGCGATCACGGACCTGACCGCGCCCATCGCCGAACCCGCGACCAACCGGCTGAACGACGGCAAGGTCGGTCCGGATGGCGCGTTCTGGGTGGGCTCGATGGACGAGAACTCACCCCGCCAGCCGCTGGGCGCGCTGTATCGCGTGACCGCGGACGGGCGGATCGAGAAGCGGTCCGAAGGCTATGCGGTGTCGAACGGCCTGGCCTGGTCGCCGGACGGGCGGGTGATGTACCACTCCGATTCGACATCGGCGATCATCGAGCGCTGGGATTTCGACCCGGCCACCGGCGCCCAGGCCAACCATCGCGTGATCGCTCGGCTGACGAACGAGGACGGCCGCCCCGACGGGGCCGCCACCGACATGGACGGCAATTACTGGTCCGCCGGCCCGTCGGCGGGGTGCGTCAACTGCTTCTCGCCGGACGGCAAGCTGCTGCACAAGCTGCCCTTCCCGGTGCCTGGCCCGACCATGCCCTGCTTCGCCGGGGACGCGATGTACGTGACATCGCTACGAGAGGGGAAATCCGCTGCGGTGCTGGAACAGTTCCCCACCCTCGGCGGGCTGTTCAAGGGAGCCGCGCCGGCCCGGGGCGCGCCGGTGGGCGTGTTCGCGGACTGACGGGGCGGGGGTGGGTCAGTCCCACCCCTCCATCTCGTGCCGCTGGATCTTCCCCGTGGTGCTGCGGGGAAACGCGTCGAAGGCGACGAACCGCACGGCCTTGGGCCGCTTGTAGCCGGCCAGGCGGGCGCGGCACAGCGCCTCGACCTCGGCCTCGGTCAGGCGGTCATCCTTGCGGGCGATGAAGGCGACCGGCACCTCGCCCCAGCGAGCGTCCCGGCGGCGCACCACCACCGCGTCGGCGATGCGCGGATCGGCCAGCAGCACGCGCTCGATCTCGGCCGGGTAGATGTTCTCTCCGCCCGACTTGATCATGTATTTGGCCCGATCGACGAAATCATAGCTGCCGTCGGGGTTGCGCCTGAACAGGTCGCCCATCCGGAAATAGCCGTCGGCGAAATCCCGCCGGTTCACCTCCCCGGCGCCCCAGTAGCCGCTGAACACGGTCGGTCCGCGGATCGCCATCTCGCCGGGCTCCCCATCCGCCACCACCCGCCCGTCCGGGTCGATCAGCCTGATGTCGCACAGCGAGCTCTGCCGCTTGGACAGCGAGGCCGGCACCACGCCCGGTGCCAGCAGCACCGCGGAACAGGGCGGCAATCCGGTTTCCGTCGCGCCGAAACTGTTCAGATACGGCGCGCCCAGCAGGCCCGTCAGCTCGGCCAGCAGCGCCCGCGGCACCAGGTCCGCCATCGCGCCCACCGCGCGGATGCCGGCCGGGCGCACCGGGGTCTGCTGCAGATGCGCGACCACCGGCTCGATCGAGCCGGGCATCATCACCAGCCAGCCGATGCGATGGCGGGCGATGGCGTCGACGATCGCCGGCGTGTCCAGCCCGTCGATCACGATCACCGGCCCGCCCGACATCAGCGCGGCCAGCGCATGATCGGTCCCGGCCATGTGGAACAGCGGCGACCAGGCGACGAAGCCGTCATCATCGGCGACATGCAGGTCCAGCCGCATCGCTGCCATGCGCGCCATCTGGGCGCGGTGGCTGATCACCGCGCCCTTGGGCAGCCCGGTCGTCCCGCTGGTATACAGGATGACCAGCCCGTCCTCGGGATCGACCGCCGGATCGGGCGCGGCGGGATCGTGCGCCAGCAGCGCGTCGTACTCGTCCTCGATCGTCAGCACCGGCAGCGGATCGAGCGCCAGGGCGGCGGCGGCCGAACGGTAGCGTGCCGAGACGATCAGCAGGCGCGGCGTGACCAGGCGGATGCAGTGGCGCAGTTCCTC
>CAYZKM010000189.1:0-8216 GCA_964478525.1 uncultured Bifidobacterium sp. | reverse complement strand
CTGGGGGCGGCCGATCCGCAACGGATGGTCGGCGCCAGGATGGTCGGCGCCAGGATGGTCGGCGCCAGTCTGGTCAGCGCCAGACAGCAGGCCGGCGGCCAGCAGGCCGGGCACGTCGGCGGCGGTGACCGGGCCATAGGCGATGCGCCCGCCCGGCGTCTCGACCTCGATCATCGGTTCCAGCCAGAACATGCCGCGCGAGCCGGTGCGCACCACGGTGGCGTGCGGGGCCAGGGCGGCTGCCACCGCATCGGCGCCCAGCGCCAGGGCGGCGGCGTCACGGGGGATGAAGACGCGGGTCACGCCACACGCTCCGGCACCAGACGCCCCAGCACCGCGTCGATCCTGGCCCCGGTCAGCCGGCCCAGCGGTTCGTGGTCCAGCATCCCGGACGGGCCGATCGCGCACAGGCCAAGGCAGAACACCGGTTCCAGCGTCACCGACCCGTCCTCGGCCGTGCCGTGCCAATCCAAACCCAGCCGGCCCTTCACATGCTCGGCCAGGGCCTCGGCGCCCACCGCCTGGCAGGCCTCGGCGCGGCAGATCCGCAGCGTGTGGCGCCCGGGCGGGGTCCGGCGGAATTCATGGTAGAAGGTCACCACGCCATGCACCTCGGCACGGCTGAGGTTCAGGGCCTGCGCCACCAGCGGCACGGCATCGGCGGGCATGCAGCCGAACGCGGCCTGCAGATCGTGCAGGATCGGCAAGGCGGCACCCTCGCGTCCGGCATGCGCGGCGATGATCTCGGACGCGCGGGCCTCATTCCAGGGTTCGTATTCGGCCACTTCTTCCTCCCGGCCCAGGACAGCGATCCGGACCGACAGAATCTTAGATGGCCGATCGGTCCGGATTGCAAGGAACCATCGGGGGTGCGGGCGGGAAATTTTGCGCCCGTCCACCGCTGACGATCAGTCGCTGGCCAGCTCCTTGACCGGGTTGTCGCGCCCGCAGATCGCGCAGCAGGTCCTGCAGCCATGCTTGTTGTTGGCCCCGACGCCCCAATACGTGCCCGACCCGCCGCCGGTGGGCCAGGCGCCATAGCAGATCTTCTCGCCGGACTGGCACGACAACGTGAACTCATGCTGCCGCGAATCGTTCAGCGCATAGGCCTGTCCGCCACCCGGCCACGCTCGGCCGCGGTTCTGCGAGTAGAATTCCAGCTGCACCCGGTATTCGTAAGAGCTTCTGATCCGCCAGGTCATCTCGTCTGCCTGCGCGGCGCGCACCCCGCCCAGCGCGACCACCAGACCCGATGTCAGCAACAGGATACGACGCATCACCATCCCCCCACCGCAAGAATTGTTATGTGGACGGGCATCCCACGGCAACGATGCGCAATACAAGGCGGAATCATCCGCCCAGCGCGAAACTCTGCACCAGGCTGCCGGCGATCAGCCGCCAGCCATCGACCAGCACGAAGAAGATCAGCTTGAACGGCAGCGACACCGCGTTGGGCGGCAGCATCATCATGCCCAGGCTCATGAGCACGCTGGCCACCACCATGTCGATCACCAGGAATGGCAGGAACAGCAGGAACCCCATCTCGAACGCGCGGCGCAGCTCGCCGATCAGGAAGGCGGGCACCACGGCGCGCCAGGGCGTGTCCCGGGCCGAGGCGGGCACCGCCAGCTGGCCCAGGTCCAGGAAGAAGCGCAGATCGTCCTCGCGCAGGTTGCGCATCATGAAGCCGTGGAACGGTTCGGCGGCCAGGCGCAGGCCCTCGATCTCGGTGACCGAGCCTTCGGTCATCGGCCGCAGCCCGGCGGTCCAGGCCTGGTCCAGCACTGGCTGCATGACGAAGAACGACAGGAACAGCGCCAGCCCGATCAGCACCAGGTTGGGCGGCGTGCCCTGGGTGGACAGCGCGCTGCGCAGCAGCGACAGCACGATCACGATGCGGGTGAACGCCGTCATCATCACCAGCAGGCTGGGCGCCAGCGACAGCAGCGTGACCAGCGCCGTCAGCTGCACCAGCCGCCCGGTGGCCCCCGCCTGCCCCGCCCCGCCCATGTCGATCACCACCGACTGCGCCGCCGCCGGCACGGCGGTGACCACCAGCGCGAACACCAGCGCAGGCAGGGCCAGCCACCTCATGGCGGGTCTCCGGGCGGTGGCAGCCAGCCCAGCACGACATCGCCCGTCCCCCCGGTCAGCAGCAGCACGCGCCGGTCCCCGCAGCGCAGCAGGTGCAGCCGCCGGCGGGTGTCCAGCGCCAGCACCTCCTCGACCGCCAGCATCCGCCCGTCCGGCGGCGGCGCACGGAACCCGCCGGCGCGCAGGAACCGCGCGATCAGCAGCACGAACGCCACCACCACGGCCAGCGCGGTGGCGGCGGTCACAAGGGAGGTCAGGTCTGGAACCATGCACGAGGGCCTTTTGCCGACGCGGGAAGGACGGGAAACGCTCAGTCATCGCGCCGGCCCGCCACGGCGGGGGAGATCAGGGTGGCGGTCAGTTGCTCGATCCCGTCCCGCAATCCGGCCAGCGCGGCGCGGATCGACCGCCCCTGGTCCGGCGGCAGATCGAGCACCTGGGCGCAGAGCAGGCCGAGGCGCGCGTCGAACCCGGCCAGGTCGATAGGCTGGCCCTGGCGCGCGCGCCCGTCCGCCACCGCGACCTGGCTGGCCAGGTCCTGGATGAACGCACTGATCTGCCCGAGCGGGTCCGCGGTCTGCATGCGGGCATAGGAGCAGAAGAAGATGAACGAACCGTTTCCAGCGCGGTTAACGTCTGATTCAGGTTTTCCCGGCATGCTGGGCGCATGGACCCGCTGCGGATTGGCCTGTTCGACCTCGCGCAACGCCGGTTGAACTGGTCCGAGCAACGCCAGGCGCTGCTGGCGAAGAACATTGCCAACGCCTCGACGCCCGGCTTCGCGCCGCGCGACCTGCCATCGTTCGCCGAGACGCTGGCGCGCGGCACCCCGGCGGGGCCGCAACGCACCCAGCCCGGGCATCTGGCCGGGCCGGATGGCGGCGGCATCCGCCCCGCTGCCGCCGCCAGGCCGCGCTCGCGCGCCCCCGACGGCAACGCGGTGACGATGGACGAACAGCTGGCGAAAGTGTCCGAGACCGAGACCGGGCAGTCCCTGGTCACCACGATCTACCGCAAATACATGGGCCTGTTCGCGCTGGCCCTGGGCAAGGCATGACCCGATGGCCGATCTGAACAAGGCTTTGACCATATCCGCCGCCGGCATGGACGCGCAGACGCTGCGCCTGCGCGTGATCGCGGAAAACCTGGCCAACCAGGACACCACGGGTTCGTCGGCCGGCGCCGATCCCTACCGTCGCAAGACCGTGTCGTTCGAGAACCGGATGGACCGCGCCGCCGGCGTCGAGACCGTGCGCATCCGCCAGGTCGGGCGCGACAAGACGGAATTCCAGCTGCGCCACGACCCCGCCAACCCGGCGGCCGACGCGCGCGGCTATGTCCGGCTGCCGAACGTCAACAGCTTCGTCGAGATGATGGACATGCGCGAGGCGGAACGCACCTACAGCGCCAACCTCGCGGTGCTGCAGACGACGCGCGGCATGCTGACCCGCACGATCGAGATGCTGAAATGAGCACGATCCCCCCCGTGGTGACCCCCCCCGTGGTGACCCCCGGTGCCGCGGCCGGCGCCTATGCGCGGACCGATCGCGGCGAGATCGGCCTCGGCGGCGGGACCGGCGGGTTCGGCGCGACGCTGCAGCGCACGCTGGAGAGTGCGGTGCAGGCCGGCCATGTCGCCGATGCGCGCGCCGCGCAGGCGATCACCGGCCAGGGCAACCTGACCGAGGTGGTGACGGCGCTGGCGCAGGCCGAGCTGACGCTGCAGACCGCCACCGCGGTGCGCGACCGGGTGGTGCAGGCGTACCAGGACATCATCCGCATGCCGATCTGACGCCCGATGAACGCCACCGACATCGCCGGCCTGATCCGCGAGTGCATGACCGTGACCCTGAAGATCGGCGGCCCGCTGATGCTGGCCGGGCTGCTGGTCGGCCTGGTGGTCTCGGTGCTGCAGGCGGTCACGCAGATCAACGAGGCGACGCTGGCCTTCGTGCCCAAGGTCATCGCCCTGGGCGCGGTGGCGCTGCTGCTGGGCCCCTTCATGTTCTCGACCCTGTCCGGCTTCACCCGGCTGCTGTTCGACCGCATCGCCTCGGCCGGGCTGTAGGTGGACGATGGCCGACCTGCAGACCGACCTGCCGCAGACCGCCTTCGCTTTCATGCTGATCCTGGCCCGCGTCGGCGCGGCGATGGCGGTGCTGCCGGGGCTGGGAGAGAGTGTGGCCCCCGCCATGGTGCGGGCGGGCCTGGCGGCGGGGATCGCGGTGCTGCTGCTGCCGGTCCTGGCCCCGGCCCTGCCAGCGCCGCCGACCGCCAGCCTGCAGGCCGTCCTGATGGTCGCGGCCGAGACGGTCACCGGGCTGTGGTTCGGCTGGCTGGCGCGCCTGCTCGCCCTCGCGCTGCCGGTCGCTGCGCAGTTCATCGCCTATATGCTGGGCCTTTCCAGCGTCTTGCAACCCGATACTGAACTGGGACCTCAATCCACCGCGCTGGCCCGGATGGGGGAGCTCGCCGCGCCGGTGCTGATCCTGGCCTCGGACCTGTACCGCCTGCCGCTGGCCGCGATCGGCGGGCTGTATCGCCTGGTCCCGGCCGGGGATGTGCTGCCCGCGGCCGATACCACGCAGGTCGCGGTCACCGCGGTGGCCGAGATGTTTTCCCTGGCCCTGCGCCTGGCCTCGCCCTTCGTGCTGGCCGCGATCGTGTGGAACGTCGCGACCGGGCTGATGGCCCGCCTGGTGCCGCGGCTGCAGGTCTATTTCGTCGCCATGCCCGGCCAGATCCTGGGCGGGTTCGTGCTGCTGGCCCTGCTGTCCGCCACCCTGCTGTCGGCCTGGCAGGGCAGCGTGCAATCCGCCTTCCGCAGCCTGCCCGGCACCGGATAGCCGCGATGGCCGAGGACGAGACCGCGCAGGCCGATCGCACCGAAGCCGCGACACCGCGGCGGCTGCAGCGCGCGCGCGATGAAGGGCAGGTGCCGGTCTCACGCGAGATGGCGACGCTGGCCGGGCTGGCCGCCGCCACCGCCGCGCTGGCGCTGGCCGCCCCGCCGGCGCTGCGGGAAGCGACGATGCGCATGACATTGTTCCTGGCCCGCGCCCATGACCAGGGGCTGGCGGGACCGGGCGCGTTCCGCCAGGTCGCGGCGATCGCGGTGCTGATGGCCGGGCCGACGGTGCTGGCGGTGATGGTGGCGGGGATGGCGGCGATCCTGCTGCAGACCGGCTTCCTGTTCCATGGCGCCGCCCTGGCGCCGAAATTCGGCCGGATGAACCCGATCGCCGGGCTGCGGCGGATGTTCGGCCCGGACAGCCTGGTCGAGGCCGGCAAGTCCCTGGCCAAGCTGGCTGTCGTCGGCCTCGCGCTGTGGAACGCCGTGGCCGGCGATTTCCCCGCCCTGCATGTCCTGCCGTTCGGCGCCGTGACGACCCTGATCGCGCAGCTGGGCCCGCTGGTCCTGCGCGTGATGGTGGCTGTCGTGCTGGCACAGGGCGTCATCGCCGCGGTCGATTTCCTGTGGGTGCGCCTGCGCCACGCCCGCCAGATGCGCATGAGCCGCCAGGACATCCGCGACGAGCACAAGGAGACCGAGGGCGATCCCGCCATCAAGGCGCGCATTCGCCAGATCCGGATGCAGCGGGCACGCCGGCGGATGCTGACCGCGGTGCCGCGGGCGACCGTGGTGATCACGAACCCGACACATTACGCTGTCGCGCTGCGCTATGATCGTGCGACGAATGCCGCGCCGCGCGTGGTCGCGAAGGGAGTGGACTCCATGGCCGCCCGCATCCGAGAGGTCGCCGAGGCCAGCAAGGTGCCGCTGATGGCCAACCCGCCGCTGGCCCGCGCCCTGTATTTGGTGCCGCTGGATACCGAAATCCCGGCCGACCACTACCAGGCCGTGGCCGAGATCATCGCCTATGTCTGGCGGCTGCGCCAGCCGGCCGGGGCCGCGTCATGATCCGCCGCCGCGGCCGCGGCGCCGGTGGCTCGGACCCCCGGTCGCGCTGGCTGATCGACCGGCTGTCCGAACCGCTGGACCCGCTGCTGACCGTGCTGCTGGAAAGCCCCGACAGCGGCGTGGCGGCGATCGATCGCACCGGGCGGACGGTGCGCGCCAATCGCTGGCTGCTGCGCATGACCGCCAGCGCGCCCGGCCTGGCCCCCGGCGGGCGCGCCGTCGAGGCGTTCACGCCGAACGAGGCGCCGCTGGTCGCCGCGCTGCTGGCTCGCGCCATCACCGCCGATGCCCCCACCGCCCTGCATACCCGCATGCTCGGCTCCCGCCCCGGCGAGGAAATCCCCGTGGCCCTGTCGGTGCAGCCGCTGCGCGAACCGGACCAGGCGATCGGCGGGGTGCTGCTGCGCGTGACCGACATCACGGCCGAGACGGCGCTGGAACAGCAGCTCGCCCAGGGGCGCGCGTTGCAGCAGATCGGCCAGTTCGCCGCCGGCATCGCGCATGATTTCAACAATCTGCTGACCGCCGTGCTGGGCGCGGCCGACAGCGCGCTGGAACAGCCGAGCCTGGACCCCGACACCGAGGCCAATCTGCGCCAGATCCGCGCGACCGGCGAGCGCGGATCGGCGCTGGTACGCCAGGTGCTGGCCTATGGCAGGCGGCAGGTGATGCAGCCCCGGGTGCTGCGGGTGAATGACGCGATCCGCGGGCTGTCGGACCTGCTGGCGTCGATCCTGGGGGACGCGCACCAGGTCGTGCTGGACCTGGAGGAGCCGGGGCGGCTGGTGCATGTCGATCCCACGCAATTCGACCAGGTGCTGGTCAACCTGGTCACCAATGCCCGCGACGCGATGCCGGCGGGCGGGGTCCTGACCCTGCGCACCGGCCACCGCACGCTGTACCAGCCGGCGACCGGCGGGATCGAGACGATCCCGCCCGGGCGCTATGTCGTGGTGGAGGTCGGCGATACCGGCTGCGGCATCCCGCCCGAACTGCTGGCGCGCATCTTCGAACCCTTCTTCACCACCCGCCGCCAGCAGGGCGGCAACGGGCTGGGCCTGTCGACCGTGCTGGGGATCGTGCGCCAGTCGGGCGGGTTCGTCTCGCTGGACAGCGTGCCAGGCAAGGGCACCGCGATCCGCGTCTATCTGCCGCGCCATGTCGGGGAAGCGCCACCCGGTCCCGCCGCCTCCCCGGCTTCCGCTTTGCCCCGGGCACCCGCCGCCGCACCGCACGGCTGCCTGCTGCTGGTCGAAGACGAGGACACCGTCCGCCGCCTGGCCGAGAAGGCGCTGCGCCGCGCCGGATGGGCCGTCATCGCCGCGGAATCGGCCGAGGCGGCGCTGCGGGCGCTGCGAGACCGGCCGGAACAGCGGCTGGATCTGCTGGTATCGGACATCGTGATGCCCGGGATGGACGGCACCGCCTTGCTGGCCGCGCTGCGCCACACCCGCCCCGGCCTGCCGGCGGTGTTCGTTTCCGGCTATGCCGACTCGGCGGTTCGCGGCGATCTTCCCGCGGATGGGGCGATGTTCCTGGCGAAGCCGTACGGGGTGAAGGACCTGCTGTCGGCGGCCGCGGCCATGGCCCTGGCGGATGTTCTCAAATAGTTCTTGCGTTTCCAAGGGATAGAGAACATACGGGAAACGATTGGTTAATGGCCGGT
This sequence comes from uncultured Bifidobacterium sp., assembly GCA_964478525.1. Taxonomy (GTDB): domain Bacteria; phylum Pseudomonadota; class Alphaproteobacteria; order Acetobacterales; family Acetobacteraceae; genus Rhodopila. The sequence goes on along the minus strand of CAYZKM010000189.1, from coordinate 534 downwards.
GTAAGAATGTGTTCCCCTTACGATCTCATGCTCGTAATGGTTGTGTAGCACAATCTATGGGAGTATAATGCGTGGCGAAGCTGCAGGAAGTGGCCGATACTGGTTCGAGGAGCGCTGGCATGGAAAAGAACAAGGCGCTCGACGCCGCGATGGCCCAGATCGAACGGGCGTTCGGCAAGGGCTCGATCATGCGGATGGGTGCCCGCGCCGGCGACGAGCAGATCGAGGTGATTCCCTCGGGCTCGCTGGGCCTGGACCTGGCGCTTGGCATTGGCGGCCTGCCGCGCGGGCGGATCATCGAGATCTACGGCCCGGAAAGCTCCGGCAAGACCACGCTGGCCCTGCATGCGATCGCCGAGGCGCAGAAGCGCGGCGGCACCTGCGCGTTCGTGGACGCGGAGCACGCCTTGGACCCGACCTATGCGCGGAAGCTGGGGGTGGATGTCGATAATCTGCTGATCAGCCAGCCCGATGCCGGGGAGCAGGCGCTGGAGATCGCCGACACGCTGGTCCGCTCCGGCGCCATCGACGTGC
>CAYZKM010000188.1:0-8238 GCA_964478525.1 uncultured Bifidobacterium sp. | reverse complement strand
CGCCGGCGATCACGCTGGTGACCGGCGCCTGCGCCAGCAGCCACGAGAACGCCAGTGCCAGCATGGTCTTGCCACGCGCGGCCACGAAATCGCCCAGCGCCTCGGCGATCTTCCAGTTCCGCTCGGTCAGGTAGCGATCGGCCAGGCGCTGCGTCCGGGTCAGGCGCGCCTCGGCCGGCATCGCGGCGTTGCGGCGGTATTTCCCGGTCAGCAGCCCGCTCGCCAGCGGGAAATACGGCAGCATCCCCAGCCCATATGTCCGTGCCGCCGGCATCAGCTCGGCTTCCGGCTTGCGGAACACCAGCGAGTATTCGTCCTGGTGCGAGACGAACGGATTGAGCCCATTGGACTGCGCGGTCCAGGCGGCTTCCACCAGCTGCCAGGCGGCGAAGTTGGAGCACCCGACATAGCGGACCTTGCCCTGCCGTACCAGGTCGTCCAGCGCGCGCAGCGTCTCCTCGATGGGTGTGCGCGGATCGGTCTGGTGCATCTGGTACAGGTCGATCCAGTCGGTGCGCAGCCGGCGCAGACTGTCCTCGACCGCCTGCATGACATAGCGGCGGGCGCCGCCGACCTTCACGTCCACATCGTCCATCGGCATGCCGAACTTGGTGGCCAGCACGATCTTCTTGCGATCCGCGCCCAGGATCTCCCCCATCAGGGTTTCCGACCCGCCGCGCTCGCCATAGGTGTCGGCGGTGTCGAACAGCGTGATGCCCAGGTCGATGGCCTTGTGGATCACCGCCGCGGTGGCATCCTTGCCGATGCGCCCGCCGAAATTGTTGCAGCCCAGGCCGATGGTCGAGACACGCAGGCCGGACCGGCCCAGATTGCGGATTTCCATGCGAGCAGCCCCTAGCGTTGCGTTGCCTAGCGTTGCGTTGCCGGCCGGACTGTCACCGGCCAGACCGTCTTCCTGTCAGAACACGATCAGCTTGTCGACGTTGCGCCCGCGTTCTGCCGGGGCGTCGAAATCCAGCACCGGTCCGGCCGGCACGATGCCGGTCGGATTGATGCGCCGGTGGCTCATGTAATAATGGCGCTTGATGTGCGTGAAATCGACGGTCCGCGCGATGCCGGGCAGCTGGTAGATGTCGCGCGCATAGGCCCACAGGGTCCGATAATCGACGATGCGGCGCAGGTTGCACTTGAAATGACCATGATACACCGCATCGAAGCGCACCAGCGTGGTGAACAGGCGGATATCGGCCTCGGTGAGCTGATCCCCGCACAGGAAACGCCGCTGCGCCAGATGCTCCTCCAGCCAGTCCAGCGTGTCGAACAGCGGCATCACCGCGTCGTCGTACGCGGCCTGCGTCGCGGCGAAGCCGGCGCGGTAGACACCGTTGTTCAGCGTTGTGTAGATACGTTCGTTGTAGCCCTCGATCTCCTGCCGCAACGCCTGCGGCCAATAATCGCCCGGGGTCGCGCCGATGGCGTTGAACGCGCCGTTCAGCATGCGGATGATGTCGGCCGATTCATTGTTCACGATGGTCTGCGTGTGCTGGTCCCACAGCACCGGCACCGTTGCCCGCCCGGTATAGGACGGGTCGGCGCGCGTGTAGATTTCATGGACATAGCGGCTGGCGAACAGCGGATCGGGGATCACGCCTTCGTCGGGCGCGAAGTTCCAGCCCTGCTCGCCCATCAGCCAATGGGTGACGGATAGCGGGATCATCGTCTCCAGCCCTTTCAGCGCGCGCATGATCAGCACGCGATGCGCCCAGGGGCAGGCCAGCGAGACATACAGGTGATACCGTCCGGCGGCGGCGGCGAAGCCATCATGCCCGGTCGGGCCCGGGCGCCCGTCGGCGGTGATCCAGTTGCGGAACGCGCTTGGCGGCCGCTGGAAGCTGCCATCCTCGGCTGTGCGCATCGCCGCGTCCTCGTCCTTCCAGACGCCGTCGATCAGCAGTCCCATGCGATCTCCTTCCGGTCGATGACGGGCGGGGAACCCCGGCCGCGGTCAGGGCAGGCGCGCGTGCCGAGCGGAGGGTTCCCCGCCGGCGATCTCCAGCACCAGCTTGCGGGTCATTGCCTCGCCGAACTTGGCGAAGTCCCGCACCTCCAGCACGAAACTGCCCGGCCCGCCGGTGACATTCTCGCGATAGTAGTTCTGCAGTCCACCCGGCGGCTGCACATGCGCCTGCGCCCAGGGCACGGGATTGTCGTTGATGATGGCCAGGCCGTTGATGATGATGCCGGCCTTCAGCGCCTCGTCCCGCGCGTCGCGCACGTCCCGCCCGGCATTGTTGGTGCCGTCGCCACAGACGTCGATCACGCGGCGCGTGGCATTGACGCCGCTTTCGGCCAGCAGCTGCACCCCACGCTCGATGCCCGCTCCGATGGCGGTGCGCCCCCAGAACGATCGTGGCGCGTCGGCCAGCCGCGCGGCGAAGGCTTCGGCCGAGGCACGGTCGCGGATGATGGTCCAGTCGATGACGTTGCGCACCTCGAAGCTGGAGGCGAATTCGACATAGGCCACCGCGATGGCGCCCACCGCACCGCCGCGAATGGCCGCCACCACCGCCTGGCTGGTGAAGGCCGCGGCGTATCCGTCCTTCTCCAGCTTGAATTCGTCATCGGTGATGCTGCGCGAGACATCGCTGACCAGCACCAGTGCGATATCGACATCATCCGCCCTGCCCGCCCCGGGCATGGCGACGACGGCCAGCAGCATTGCGCAGACAAGCCAGGCGATCCGAACCATCGGCACGGCCCTCCCCGCCAAAGACATCGGAGCGGCATTCTGGCCCCGTCCGGATGGCGTTCGTCAAAGGAAAATACGCAACCGCCGGCCCGCGCCTACTGGCTGGCCCAGATGATGCGGTGAATCCACGCGACCTCGGACAATTCGAAACCGCGGTCGGGATGGGCGGGGTTCAGGCTGCACACCTCCACCCGGCGGGCAGAACGGCGCGCAAGCTGCTTGGCCATCACCTCTCCGGCATGGGTGCGCAGCACGACACGATCGCCGCGACGGATCGGCGCGGCCGGAGAGACGATCACCTGGTCGCCGTCGCGGAACACCGGCTCCATCGAATCGCCGCTGATTTCCAGGGCATAGGCGGAGGGATCGGCGATTTCCGGCAGGCTGACCTCATCCCAGCCGCCGCCGACCGGAAAGCCGCCATCGTCGAAGAACCCCTCGTTCCCGGCCTGCGCGAAGCCGATCAGCGGCACGCGGCGCGCGGCGTTGCGCGTGGTCCCGCCGCTGGTGGACAGCGCGCGGGCACCGGTGATCAGGGTGGTGAACGCCTCCATCGTCACGCCGGTCGCGTCCAGCACCTTGGCGATGCTTTCCGTGCCGGGCCAGCGCGCCCGCCCGTCCGGCATGCGCCGCTTGGACGGGTTGAAGGTGGTGGGGTCCAGCCCGGCGCGCTTGGCCAGGCCCGACGCCGACAGCCCGCTCTCGGCGGCCAGCGTATCGAGCGCGCGCCAGATATCCTCGTGCTTCATCTCACGCCTTCCCTGATCCGGTATGTCCCGACCTGAAATTTCCGAGCCTGGTATCGGTGGGCGAGGCCGGTCGCGCGGGACCGGAGTCGCCATGGGAAAAATCTCCCACAATATGCGGGGAATTGAAACCGAAAAATATGCGCGTGCGTGCTTGCCTACATATGCAACCTATGGTTTATTAACTTTTGATCATATACTCCCATCCAGCCCGCAAGGGACCAGCCCATGCCACAACACGCCTACGCCGCCCGCCCACGCCGCGCAGCGCCTGCCACCGCCGAGCGGCCGACGCAACCATTCCGCGACGCCGAGGAAGCCTGGCTCTGGACCATGGCCGCCCTCACCGCTCGGCGCGAAGGCGCCCGATTCTCAGCCAACAAAGGCATCGCGTCACGCCCCTGCGAGCCGGACGACGTCATCAAATGCCTGGACACGCTGTACCGCCACCGCCGCATCGACCTGACCCATGCCCGCATCCTGCGCATCTGGGGCGAGCGGCAGGCCGCCCCCAACCCCGCCTATGCCACCGAGCGCTGTGACTGGCGGTTGTGGCGCGAGGCGCTGGAGCGGCTGGAGTGGTCGTTGCGTGTCAAGGGAATCGTCGCATAGTCGCCGAAAATTTTATAGGAAAATTATCGTTGACTCAGTTGCCCGTCCCCTCCTAGTTTCAGCCCGCCCACGGGACACCCATGCCCTTCGTCCCGGGTTCATTATTCAAGGCCGCGCCCCCTCGGGGACGCGGCCTTTCTTTTTGCCCGAAAGGAAACCACCCATGGCCTTCGCCATCCGCAACCTGTCCGTCCTCGCCTATGCCAACGGCTTCACGCTGTGGCACTACAAGGCGGGCAAGGAACGGCTCGACACCGCCGCCCGGGCCAATTTCTTCGCCGACGCCGCCGATATGCTCGCCGTGGGCGACCTGATCATGACCTGCGCGGCGGACGGGGCGCGCATCCTGTGCGTCACGCTGTCGGATATCGAGACGGTGTCGACCGCCCCCCTTGCCTGACGCCGCGACGATCGATCTCGCTCGCGTGCCGCGCCCGACCCGCCGGTGTCAGCCGATAGCGACCATCGGGGTCCTGCCCGGCAAGCCCCATCCCGGCCAGGCGCGCCAGGCAGCCGGCATCCTTCAGCCCGCCCGGACGTCCGTCATCTCCGGCCAGGACCAGCCGGTGCAAGGCCGACCGGCAGCAGGTTTCCAGATAGGGCTGGCGCCACATCAGGCGGGCTTTGCCGGATCGGTGACGAACGCCACCAGGAACCCGTTCCCCCAGTGATCGACCGGTTCGCCCGGCAAGGCTGGCGTGTCGTCGGCGGATGTCCGCACCTCGATGGCCAGGTTCACGAGCAATTCCAACCCCGCCAGGGCGTCCAGCACGTCGCGGCGGATGTCGGGCAGGTTCCAGTCCTCGACGACCAGCAGATGATCGCGATCCAGCGCCGGGGCGATGCGCGGGATGATCTCGCGCAGGGCACCGGCGGTGTGCGGACCATTCAGCATCACGATGTTGTGGGTGCCCCACACGGCGGGATCGTCCGGGACCACCCGCAGGTCGACGGCGTCCGTCAGAAAGGGTTCGGCCAGGCGGCACAGTGCCTCGGCGTCGTCGGTGTCCACCAGCGTGACCCGCACGGTCAGCCCCTGGATCACGGCACTCAGGCTCGCCCCGCCCTGGCTGCCCAGGCCGAGATAGCGCGGCACGGGGAAGCGCTGGGTCAGGCTGTTGAGGAAAATCCGCAGTGCACGCGCGGTGCGGCCAGGCATGATCCGCACCGGCCCCGACAGGGCGCCGCTGTTCAGCCGCGCGGCGGTGAAGGCGGCGATGATGGCGCGCGCCCAGCCGGTCTGGCCCGGGTCGCCCAGGACCGCGATATCGGGTGCGGCCGCAGATGCGACGACCGGCGTTCGGCCCATCCCCTGCAACGCCGGCAGGCGGAACGGCCATTGTGCGTCGGGGGCCGTGCAGAAGACCGGGGCGACATGGCCGACCATCGCATCGACCCGGCGGCGCAGCGCGTCCAGGTCGATCTCGCCCTGCGCGTCATGGGGATCGTCGGCAAGGTCGGTCCGATACAGCTCCAGCCCGTACTCCAGCCCCTGGGCCTGCGCCAGCATCGCCATGCACGGGTTCAGATAGCCGTCGGGCATCATTTCCAGCACCGGCGTGCCCGGACGGCAGAAGCCCAGATTGGTCAACCCGGCGCCGTGCACACCCACCACGATCGATGCCGAATCGAACAGGGCGATCTGTTCGCGCAGACTGTGGTCGCCGGGGCAGACCAGGTCGAAGCCACGGGTGCGCAGCAGGGCGCCCAGCTCGGCCTCGTTGCGGACCTGGCGCCTGGTTGTATCGCTCCGCGCCACATACAGCCGCCTGCGCCCGCGCGAGGGTGGCGCCGCCCCGGCCTTCAGCCGGTCGAAGGTGAAGGCGGTGGCCTTCGACACTTCGTAAGCCCCGGCGCCGGTCAGGAAAGCCATGTGGACGGCCGTGGAAAGCCGGTATTTGGCGCCGGGGACGAACAGCAGCCGGTCGACATCGTCCAGCCCCAGCAGGGCCAGGCTTTCCTGCTGCATCGTCGACAGCGGCGGTACCGCCAGCACCTTGCCGGCGGGGTGCGGCAGGCAGGCGTGGTGGATCGCCGGCAGGCTCTGCGCCATCCAGTGGTAATGATTTCTCCAGGCGCGGTTGAACCCGATCACGATCGCCCGCTTCTCCTCGACCTCGTGCAGCTGACCGGGGAGCACCGCATAGGACGTATAATCCTCGTCGCTGACCAGGTAGCGGGTCTCGCGGATCAGCCGGCCGTCCAGGGTGGCGAGCATCGCGCGGGCCGGGTCCAGCACCACATCCGTCAGCGTGTGTTTCATGACGCCGATGGTCGCGCGGCGCGGGCGGAACGCAGTCTGCGCCGCCAGGGTCAGGGCGCTGTCACCGAAGCGGACCGACGGGAAGGGCACCACCGGGCGAGGCAGTTCGACCGGGTTCGACCGCGATGCCACTTCGACGACGGAAACATCCTGTACCACGCTCGCCCACCCTTTCCCAGCGCCTTCGCCGGATGGGCATAGCAGATGGGCGGCGCGGTTTTGTAGGGGCCGCGTTCAGTCGCGCCAGCCCGGATCGCGCCGGTCCAGCATGCGCAGCATCGCGGGCCAGTGCAGTTCCACCGCCGGGCGCTTGGCCATGGCGATACGCCGGCGCTCCACGCTGCGTTCGACGATGTCGTCGGCCGGCAGCACCAGCGCGGTGCTGGCGTTCATCGCATCCACCTGCGCCTGGCAGGCGGCCTCGAAGGCATAGATCGCCTTGAAGGCGCCAGCGGCGGTGCGGTCGCAGACCAGCAGGCCGTGGTTGCGCAGGACCAGATAGTTCCGCTCTCCCAGGTCCTGCACCAGGCGCGCCTTTTCCGCCGGATCGACGGCAGGGCCCTCGTAATCGTGATAGGCCACCGGGAAGCAGCCGATCGCGGTCTGCGTCATCGGCAGGAAGCCGCATTGCATCGACGACACCGCCATCCCCGCGCGGGTGTGGGTGTGGATCACGCAGGACACGTCGGGCCGCGCTTCGTGGATCGCGCTGTGGATGACATAGCCGGCATAGTTGACGCCGATGTCGCGGCCGTGGGGATTGAGGATCTCGTTGCCCTCCAGGTCGATCGTGACCAGCGACGATGCGGTGATCTCCTCGTACATCCAGCCGTACGGGTTGATCAGGATGCGGTGCCCCTCGCCAGGCACGCGCAGGGTGATGTGGTTGAAGATCAGGTCGATCTGGTTGAAATGCGCCTGCAGGCGATACAGCGCGGCGCAGTCCAGGCGCGCCTGCCATTCCGCCTCGGACACGCGGGAACGCACGCTGGTCATCATATTGGTATCAGGCATGGAACGGTCCTCCGGTTGTCAGGCCCGCACGGCGACGGTGCGGGGTTGGTGGCGTCCGATCACCAGCACGCAGATCACGCCGATGGTCGCGACCAGGGCGATCGGCATGATCGCCAGCGGGAAGCTGCCGGTCTCGTCCTTGATCCAGCCGATCATGTAGTTGAAGAAGAACCCCGACAGGTTGCCCAGCGCGTTGATCTGCGCCAGCCCCGCGGCGGCGGCGGCGGTGCCAAGCCATTCCGAGGACAGCGCCCAGAACGGGCCCTTGCTGGCATAGGTGCCGGCGGCGATCAGCGTCAGCAGGGCGATCATCGCCCACATGCTGCCGATGAAGGCGAAGGTCGCGACCATCGCCGCCACCATCCACATCAGCGGCAGGGCGTTGTGCCACACGCGCTCTCCGGTCCGGTCGGAGCTGCGGCCCCACAGCACCATCCACACCGCGGCGATGCCGAAGGGCACGGCGTTCACCAGGCCGGTGTTGAAGTTGGACAGGCCGAAGGATTTCACCAGCTGCGGCATCCACAGCGCCAGCGAGGTGGAGGCGCCGGCCGCGCCCGCATAGACCAGGGCCATGATCAGCACGTATTTGTTGCTCATGACCTTCCAAACGGAATCATGCTGCACGCGCGGCGCTCGACGGCGTTCGGCGTCCAGCTTGGCGGTCAGCCAGCCCTGCTGGTCGGCGGTCAGCCAGTGGGCATGCTCGGGCCGGTCGGTCAGCCACAGGAAGGCGAGCACACCCAGCGCGATGGTGGGCAGGGCTTCCAGGATGAAGATCCACTGCCACCCGCCCAGGCCCCAGGCCCCGTCCATGCCCAGGATCGCGCCCGAGATGGGGGACCCGATCAGCCCGGCGACCGGGATCGCGACCATGAAGATGCCGACGATCT
>CAYZKM010000187.1:5476-8248 GCA_964478525.1 uncultured Bifidobacterium sp. | reverse complement strand
TGGGTGGTCGCGATGTCGGCATGGCCCAGCAGCATCTGCAGGGCGCGCAGATCGGCCCCGCGCGCCAGCATGTGGGACGCGAAGGAGTGCCGCAGCACGTGCGGCGACACCCGCGCCGGGTCGATCCCGGCATCCTGGGCCGCGCGCTTCAGCAGCAGGAAGAACGCCTGCCGGGTCAGCGCGACGCGCGGGTCGCGGCCGGGGAACAGCCAGCGGACGGATTTGTCCGACAGCGCCGCCAGCGCCGCCGCCGCATCCCGCGCCGCGTCCGACAGCGGCACCAGGCGTTCCCGCCCGCCCTTGCCCCGGATCAGCAGCAGCACCCCATCCCCGGCCAGGGCCGAGCGCGGCAGGGACAGGACCTCGGAGATGCGCATCCCGGTGGCGTACAGGATCTCCAGCCCCGCTCGCCCGACCGCGCCCGGGCGGCCAGGGCGGGCGGCGGCGGCGTCCAGCAGCGCGTCGACCTCCTGCTCCGAGAGGTATTTCGGCAGGGTCTGGGGCAGGCGCGGCGTGTCCAGCAGGCCGGTCGGGTCGTCGGTGCGCATGTCCTCGCGCAGCAGGAACCGGTGGAACTGGCGCAGCGCCGACAGCCGCCGCGCGGCGGTGCGGGGCGACAGCCCGGCGGTGTGCAGCGACGCCATATAGGCCTGCAGCGTCGCTGCGTCGGCCGCCGCCACGCCCTGGCCGCGCGCGCCGGCAAAGGATGCGAAATCGGCCAGGTCACGGTCATAGGCCAGCAGCGTGTTGCGCGCGCCCCCCCGTTCCGCCGCCAGCATCTCCAGGAACGCCTCGACGGTGGGGTGCACTCAGCGGCCCTGGAACTTGTCGTTCGGCAGGACCTTCTCCACCGCCTTGGGCTGCGGATTCGGCGGAAACGCCCCCAGGAACACGACCCCCACCGCCAGCAGCAGCAAGCCCGCGGCCACCACGATCAGGAATATGCGGGTCATCGGGTCTGCCAACGCTCCTGTAGAAACCGACCAGCCGGGTCGCGACTCGGGCGGCGCACGGCCCTGATGGCCTGCCTGCCGGGGGCTGTGCTAGCCTTGCCGACCATGACACGCAACACCGCCTTGCGGGAAAGCCTTCCGCTTCCCGATACCCTCGCCGGCCGCAGCATCGCCCTGGTCGGGCTGATGGGCGCCGGCAAGACCTCGATCGGCCGGCGCCTCGCCGCCCGGCTGGGCCTGCCGTTCCGCGACGCCGATACCGAGATCGAGCTGGCCGCCGGCTGCTCGATCCCCGAGATCTTCGCCCGCTATGGCGAACCCGCCTTCCGCGATGGCGAACGCCGGGTGATCCGCCGGCTGCTGGCCAGCGACCCGATGGTGGTCGCGTTCGGCGGCGGCGCCTTCATGGACCCCGAGACCCGTGCCACCACCCGCGCCGAGGCGGTGACCGTGTGGCTGCGCTGCTCGCTGCCCACCCTGGTCCGCCGCGTCGCGTCCCGCGACAACCGCCCGCTGCTGGCCAATGGCGATGCCGAGGGCACGCTGCGCCGGCTGATGGATGTGCGCCACCCGCTGTATGCCGAGGCCGATGTGATCGTGGATTGCGGTGACGAGAGCCCGGACGCCACCACCACCCATGTGCTGGACGCGCTGCATGCCTGGAAGCCGCCGCGCCGGCTGTCGGTGCAGCTGTCGACCACCCAGTACGACGTGGTGATCGGCGAGGGTCTGCTGGCCCGCGCCGGCGCGCTGCTGGCCCCCCGCCTGCCGCAGAAGCGCGCCGTCGTCATCACCGACGCATCCGTGGCCCGCCTGCACCTGCCCACCCTGCTGGGCGGCCTGGCCGAGACCGGCATCGCCACCACGCAGATCGTGGTGCCGGCCGGCGAGGCGTCGAAGAACCTGGACACCTGGGCCGGCGTGGTCGACCAGTTGCTGGAACAGCGGGTGGAGCGGCGGACCGCCGTGATCGCGCTGGGCGGCGGCGTGGTGGGCGACCTGGCCGGCTTCGCCGCCGCGTCCACCCTGCGCGGGCTGCCCTTCGTGCAGGTGCCGACCACGCTGCTGTCGCAGGTGGACTCGTCGGTCGGTGGCAAGACCGCGGTGAACACGCGCCGCGGCAAGAACCTGCTGGGCGCGTTCTATCAGCCGCGGATGGTGCTGGCCGATACCGGCACGCTGGCCACCCTGCCGCCGCGCGAACTGCGCGCCGGCTATGCCGAGATCGCCAAGGCCGGGATGATCGGCGACGCGGCGTTCTTCGCCTGGTGCGAACGCCACGGCCCCGGCGTGGTCGGCGGCGACCCCGAAGCCCAGGCCGAGGCGATCAAGCGCGCCTGCGCCTTCAAGGCGGCCGTGGTGGGCGACGACGAACGCGAGGAAAAGCCGAACGACGGCCGCGCCCTGCTGAACCTGGGCCACACGTTCGGCCACGCGCTGGAAGCCGAGTACGGCTATGACGGTGGACTGCTGCACGGCGAGGGCGTGGGCGTCGGGCTGGGCCTGGCGTTCAAGCTGTCGGTGCGGCTGGGCCATTGCAGCCAGGCGGACGCCGACCGGGTGGTGTCGCACATGGCCGCGGTGGGGCTGGCGGCGGATCTGTCGATGCTGAACCGCCGCTTCTCGGCCGCGACGCTGATCGGGCACATGAAGCACGACAAGAAGGTGAAGGACGGCGCACTGCACTTCGTCCTGGCCCGCGGCATCGGCCAGGCCTTCACCAGCGCGGATGTCCCCGAGGACGCGGTGGTCGACCTGCTGCGCGACGAGGGCTGCTCGGCGTAGGGGGGGGTGCTGTCGTTGTGGGCGGGCGTTGGCG
>CAYZKM010000187.1:0-5466 GCA_964478525.1 uncultured Bifidobacterium sp. | reverse complement strand
GCCCATCGTTTTGGGTGGGTGTTGGGCTACCTTCCCGTCATGGGTGGGTGTTGGACTGCCTTCCCGTCATGGGCGGGCTTGACCCGCCCACCGGTGCGGACTCCACCCTCACCGCATAACCACCAAAGCAACGACCACCCCCACCATCTTACCAACCGCCCCCACACCATGGCAGGCTAACGCCATGAGCGATGAATTCGACGGAGAAAAGATCGCCGAGGCACGGATCGCCGAGGCCACCCGCACCGGCCAGGACTGGCTGGACCTGGGTAGTCTGGGCCTGACCCGGCTGCCGGACGGGTTGTTCCGGCTGAGCGGGCTGCGGCGGTTGAATTTGGGGACGTGGCACGTCCTGTTGGCGGACGGGTGGAAGTTCCGTCCCGAGTTTGCGTTCGGGCCGAACCGGATTGCCGGCGATCTGCACCGTCTGGCCGCGCTGTCCGACCTTCAGGAATTGTCGGTTGCAGGCAGCGACTGCGAACAGCTTGACCCGCTGGCTGGCCTCTCCGACCTTTGCTTACTCGATTGCAGCCGCACGCAGGTGAGCGACCTGCGCCCGCTGGCCGACCTCGCCGCGCTTCACACTCTCAATTGCCGCGACACGCAGGTGAGCGACCTGCGCCCGCTGGCCGGCCTCACCGCGCTTCACACTCTCGATTGCGGCGACACGCCGGTGAGCGACCTGCGCCCGCTGGCCGGCCTCCCCGCGCTTCACACTCTCTATTGCGGCAGCACGCAGGTGAGCGACCTGCGCCCGCTGGCCGGCCTCACCGCGCTTCACACTCTCGATTGCGGCGACACGCCGGTGAGCGACCTGCGCCCGCTGGCCGGCCTCCCCGCGCTTCACACTCTCTATTGCGGCAGCACGCAGGTGAGCGACCTGCGCCCGCTGGCCGGCCTCACCGCGCTTCACACTCTCTATTGCAGCAACACGCCGGTGAGCGACCTGTACCCGCTGGCCGGCCTCACCGCGCTTCACACTCTCGATTGCCGCCGCACGCAGGTGAGCGACCTGCACCCGCTGGCCGGCCTCGCCGCGCTTCACACTCTCGATTGCAGCGCCACGCAGGTGAGCGACCTGCACCCGCTGGCTGCCCTCTCCACGCTTCATACACTCAATTGCTCCGACACGCTGGTGCCCGACCTGCGCCCGCTGGCCAACCTCGCCGCGTTTCACTCACTCGATTGCAGCAATACGCAGGTGAGCGACCTGCGGCCCCTGGCCGGACTGTCCGCGCTTCACTCACTCGATTGCAACGGCACGCGGGTGCGCGACCTCCGCCCGCTGGCCGGCCTCTCCGCGCTTCACTCACTCGATTGCAACGGCACGCGGGTGAGCGACCTCCGCCCGCTGGCCGGACTCGCGGCGCTTCGCTCACTGGATTGCAGCTATACGCAGGTGAGCAACCTGCGCCCGCTGGCCGGCCTCTCCGCGCTTCACTCACTCGATTGCAACGGCACGCGGGTGACCGACCTAGGCCCGCTAGCTGACCTCGCTGCACTTTGGTTACTCGATTGCGGCAATACGCAGGTAAGCAACCTGCGCTCGCTGACTGGCCTAGCCGCACTTCACATATTCCGCTGCAGCGATACGCAGGTGAGCGACCTGCGCCCTCTGGCTGGACTCACTGCACTTCACGTAATCTATTGCCGCCGCACGCGGGTGAGCGACCTCCACCCGCTGGCCGGCCTCGCCGCGCTTCACACACTCGATTGCAGAAACTGCAAACTAGGCGACGTTCCTGTCTCGGTCTGGCGAAAACCCTCCTTACAAACGCTGCACCTGACGCAGGTCGCCGGCATTCCCGATGAAATTCTTGGGCTTGACTGCCTCGACCGCCTGCGCGCCCATCTCGACGATCTGGAGGCCGGTGCCACCACACTCAGCGATGCCAAGCTGCTGATCCTGGGCAACGGGCGCAGCGGCAAGACGCAGATTGCCCGGCGGCTCGTTGGATTGCCGTTTCAGCCGGAATGGGACTCCACCCATGGCATCAGGGTCTCCACCACCACGCTGCCAGCGACCGACGCCGAGCCGGAAACCCGGCTGAATATCTGGGATTTCGGTGGGCAGGACATCTATCACGGCACCCATGCGCTGTTCGTCCGGTCCCGCGCGCTGTTCCTGATCGTCTGGAGCACCGAGACCGAATCCCCCGACGCCGATCCCGACCCGCACGGCATGGTGTTCCGCAATCATCCCCTGCCCTATTGGGCGGACTATGTCCGTCATCTCGGCGATGGCAACAGCCCGGTCGTTATCGCACAGGCAAAAACGGACATGGACGGGCGCCAACAAGCGCCCGTTCCGGCACAGGCGCTGCAAGCGCTTGACGTCCCGACGATCGTCCATACCAGCGCCGCGGACCCGCCTCGGCTCGATACGTTGCGCGCCGCCCTGCGGGAGGCGGTGGACACGATGCACCGCAGCCGCGGCGCGGTCAGCATCGCCACAAGCCGCGCCGCCGTGCAACGACGGATCGAGAACTTGCGCGGCCCCGATGGCGCCCTGCCCGAGGAATACCGGCTGATCGACCAGGCGACCTTCGCCGAATGGTGCCGGCAGGCGAAGGTCGTCTCTGATCCGATATATCTTCGGTCGTACCTGCACAACGTAGGTACACTGTTTTATCAGAAGGGACTCTTTCAGGACCAGATCGTGCTGGATCACAACTGGGCGCTGAACGCGATCTATGCCGTGTTCGATCGAAGCGGCGCCTATACCACGCTGCAGGCGCGGGGTGGGCAATTCGACCGCGCCCACCTCGCGGGGCTCGTCTGGGGCCGATACACCAGCGACGATCAGCGCCTGTTCCTCAGCATGATGCTGTCCTGCGGCATCTGCTTCGTCTATCGACGGGGCGAAAATCACGACGACACGATCTACATCGCCCCCGACCTGCTGCCCGAACGAGCCGCCATCCAGACCGACATCGACCGCACCTGGGGCGATGGCGAGGCGACGGCATCCGTCACCCTGACCTATCCGTTCCTGCATCACGGCCTGATCCGCGGCGTCATCGCACAGTTGGGAGAACTGGCCGGCGCCACGGCGGATTATTTCCGCAACGGGGTCTGCCTGTACGACGCCACCACCCGCGCCCGCGCGCTGCTGGAACAGGTGATGGCGCCGGGCGCATGGACCGGCAGCATCACGATCCGGACCCGCGACGGCCAGGCAGACGCGCTGCTCGACCGCCTGCTGACCCTGGTTTGCGATGAAAACACCAGGCTGGGGCTGAACCCCACCCTGGACCACCCGCGCCCCCACCGGGTGGAACCCGACCCGCCCCCGATCAAGCCCGAACGGCCGGACTCGGACGCCGATGCCTATGCCGTGTCCTATGCCTGGAAGGACGCCACCGGAACCGACCGAGAGGTGCTGGTCGATGCCATGTGCCAGGCAGCCGAAGACCGTGGCGAGCACGTGCTGCGCGACAAGACCGACATGAAGCCGGGCGAGCGGATCGACAAGTTCCGCGACCGTATCGGCCGGGCCGGGCGGGTGTTCGTGTTCCTCAGCGCGAAATATCTCCGCTCGGATTACTGCATGCAGGAATTGGCTGTTCTGTGGAGGGAAAACCGAGCGGACTGGGCGGCATTCAACCGGAATGTGCGGCTCTATATGCTGGAGGATGCGGTGTTGCGGGAAGGGACGGATCGCGATGCGCATGTCGATTATTGGCACGAACGGCACACGACGAACGAAGCGAGGCGCCGAAGCGGGCGCATGGGTTCGGACGAGCTTGACGCCCACAAGGTGATCGGGCGTCTGATGCCCGACCTGCCGGACATGCTGTATCGGCTGGCCATCACGATCCAGCACCAGGACTTCGACGCATTTCTGCGTTGTTGACTGACACTTGATACTGGAAACCCGGGATGAACCGGGATGGTGCGGGATCTGGCGGGATAAGCGGCGCCCTTCCAATGGGTTGCGGGCTACGGCGGGTCACGCTTGGCGCACGGCGGTTGGTTTTGGAAATCGCGCTGAACTGCGGTCCTCGCCATTGGATTCTGGAAATCAGCGGGCGCCGTGATGGTGCGGTTTGGAGGCTCTTGAACGGCTCTTAACGGCGGGCAGATGAAGAGGCTGGTGCGAGGGTGGCGTTCAGCCGCGGATCGGCGTCTCGGGCAGCCTGGTCGGCGGCGAG
Organism: uncultured Bifidobacterium sp.; assembly: GCA_964478525.1. Classification (GTDB taxonomy): domain Bacteria; phylum Pseudomonadota; class Alphaproteobacteria; order Acetobacterales; family Acetobacteraceae; genus Rhodopila. Next base: position 1,312 of record CAYZKM010000187.1, on the reverse strand, counting down.
CTGCTGCACGACGTGGCCGAATACGGCGAATGCAGGGTCGGCTCGAAACGTGTCGGGGCGGCCGCCGCAGAGGCGGGCGGCGCCGTGATCCTGGAGGTAGATCCCGGTGGCGCCTCGGGTCGCGCCGATGCCGATGAATGCATAGTCTACGTTGTAGCCGCCGAATATCGTCTCATAGGATCGCGCGGCGGCCGGGTCGTAGGCGATCATCACCAGCAAATAGTGATCCCAGCCGGTGCGCTGCTGTACAGGCGAACCGTGAAGCGTGAACTGCAGGTCGGCCCTGAAGTCCGACATGCCGGCGAAAGTTTTAGTGATCAGCGGGCATTTTTGCAGAAGTAGCTCCAGCGCCTGGCGCGTCTTGTCCTCGTGAGCTGGCAAGTCACGATAGACGAACGGTGTCTGGTTGAGCAGTTGGGCGGACGCCGGTGTGGCAAGACCGAGGGCCAAGCCCAACGTCAGAATCCGCCGCATTTGACGGTTCCCCCTGCATCATCGGCCCAGGCCGGCCGCTGGTCCGGTTTTTCGATCTGAATGACCACCTGATCTATGTGGATCACCACCTGCTGTGGCGCTTTTGGCGGGGCATCCATCGGACCGTCCGGGGTCTCCAAGAGGGTTTTCAAAAGCATCGTCGCCTTCTCTTTCCACATATTCGTTCCCCCCTCGTTCCTTAAAGGATTTGAGCAGAGAGGCAGGTAATGGTCAATGGAAAGTGCTAGTAAAAATCAAGAAGTTACATCTCTCGGCGGCCGTGAAGTAACGGCCTTCGCCAGGGCATCCAGGTCGGCATCCTGGGCCTCAAGCGCGTCATACAAGACCAAGGCGACCTGGACGATACGGCGCATTGTTGGCGCTTCACCACGGCCGGCAAAGGCGCCCTTAGCAGCTTCGAAACAGCCAGCCAGCTTGTCGACATGAACTGTAGCAAACAATCCGCGAGAGTCCACGGGCGGCGCAGTGGCGGGACCGACGGCCGCCGACTCGGTGGGCAACATCGCACCACGACCGGCCAGGAGCCACTCGATGCTGACGCCACATGCGTCTGCAAGCGCCACCAACGAGTGCGCTTTCTGGCCGTTTCCGGCCAAATAGCGACTAAGAGTTCGGGTCGGAATGCCGGAAGCGGCTCCGACCTGGATCAATCCACCCGCGTGCGCCACCGCCAGACGAAGGCGCTCAGCGATCTCGGCGCCTTTACGGTTCTCCTCGCTATCTGTTAAGGCCATAATTGGCCCAATTTCGTCGTCAGCCGACATGCGTTTAGCCTTTTTACCAATGCCTTATGGCCATATTTTGTCGATCTCCGACA
>CAYZKM010000186.1:0-8378 GCA_964478525.1 uncultured Bifidobacterium sp. | reverse complement strand
GAAGGAAAGCGGCGTCGTCTGACCCGACATCACCTGGTGGCGGGCCGGAACCCGACACCAGGGCGTGCCGTCAGGGGCGCTTCCATTCCAGCCAGTCGATCACGCCCAGGCCCATCACGCGTTCCAGGTCGCGGCCCTTCAGCCAGGGAAGCTCCTGGGTGAACATCGTCACGCATTGGCGATACGAGCACGGCATGCGGGTGATGTCGGTGCCCCAGAAGAAGCGGTCGGGGCCGAACGCGTCGAACAGCCGGTGCAGGCCTTCGTGCAGTTCCTTGTACGGATATGCTCCGGCGCCATAGCCGGGCGCGCCGGTCGCCTTCATCGCGACATTGGGCAGCTTCGCCAGTTCCACCAGCTCGGGCACGTTGGCCAGCGCGTCCGCCCCGGTGGTGCGCCAGACCAGGCCCAGATGGTCGATGATCAGCTTCAGATGCGGGTGCGCCTCGGCGATGCGGCGGAACGCCGGCAGGAAGCGCCCGGCCATGGTGGCGACCGGCGTGCCGGCCTTCTCGGCCGCCGGCCACAGCCAGTCCATCGTGCCGTCCTGGTGCCAGGTCTGCTGTTCCGGCCGGGTCAGGGCCCAGCGCAGGCCGACCATGCCGGGGCGCTGCTTCCAGGTCTCGATCCGTGGCCGCTGTGCGGGGTCGTTCACCGGGAACCAGCCCATGATGCAGAACTTGTCCGGGTATTTGACCGCGGCCTCGACCGCCATCTCGTTCGATCCGGCATCCCAGCTGGGCGGATGCAGCACGGCGCCATGCACGCCGGCTTCGTCCATCTCCCGGATCAGTTCCTCGGCCGTATACACCGAGGTCTGACGATGATGCGGCGTCGGCGTGCCGCTGCCCCAGACATGGACCTGTGCGTCGATGATCAGCATTGGGCGTTTCCTCCTGCGCGGATGGTGGGCCGGCGGCGGCATGGGTGCAACCATCCCGCGCGCCCCTGGACGGCGGGGCATTGGCGCGGCAAGAACGCGAGTGAACAGAGTGTTGGAGCCTGCCCGTGCTGGATCGAGTTCTGCTGACCAATGACGATGGGATTGACGCGCCGGGGATGGCGGTGCTGGAGGAGATCGCCGCCCAGGTCGCGAAGGAGGTCTGGGTCGTCGCGCCCGAGCACGACCAGAGCGGGCAGTCCCACGCCATCAGCCTGCACCACGCGCTGCGCATCAGCGAGCGTGGCAACCGCCGTTTCGGCGTGACCGGCACGCCAGGCGACTGCGCCGCGGTGGGGATCTGTCACCTGATGAAGGACGCGCTGCCGACGCTGGTGCTGTCGGGGGTCAATCGCGGCCTGAACCTGGGGCTGGAGACCGTCTTTTCGGGCACGGTCGGTGGCGCGATGACGGCGATGATGCTGGGCGTGCCGGCGATTGCCATGAGCCAGGCATTCACCGATCGCCGGAACGTCCCGTGGGACACTGCCCGCACGCTGGGCGCGGACGCGGTGCGCCGGCTATGGGCGATGGGCTGGGGCAAGGATGCCTGTCTGAACGTCAACTTCCCGCCGGTGCCGGCGGACCAGGCCGGGCCAATGACCCTGGCGCGCCAGGGCGTCGGGATGATTGCCGGGATGAATGTGGATACACGCGTCGATCCGCGCGGGATGACGTATCACTGGCTGAATTTCCGTCGCGCCGATCGCGAGCAGGGGCCCGAGTCCGACTATTCCGCGTTGCGGGCGGGGAAGATCGTGGTGACGCCGCTGCGCTATGACCGCACGGATGACGAGGCCTATGCCGACCTGGCGACCAAGCTGCCGCGTTTCCCGGACTGAGCGTGCCCCGCCATGCCCCGGGGAGCTGCCCCGGGGCATGGCGGCGTCCGGTCACGCCGGCGGGGCGACAGACAGGCGGCCGACGACGCCGTGCTTCTCGATCAGGCTGGCGACGATGCCCGATTTCTTGGCACTTTCCACGAAGTCCTTCAGGAAGGCCGCGCCGGCGGTGTTGGTCTTGGCGGTGCCGATGGCCTGCTGCACGGCGGTGAACTGGCCATCGAGAATGCGCGAGCCCGGCATCTTCTCGACATCGGTGATCAGGCCGGGGCGCAGGCCGGCAAGGGCCTCCATCTTCTGTTCGGTGAACAGCTTCACCGTCTCGGCCTGGTTGTTGCCGCGGATCAGCGTGGCATTCTTGATGTTCCGTTCCAGCCACAGATCGTACGCGGCGCGGGCGGTGACGGCGATGCGGTTGCCGGCGCGGTCGACCTGGTCGATCGCGGTGATCGGTGATCCGGCGGGCACGAGGTAGGTGGCCTCGATCTCGACATAGGCGGCGGTGAAGTCGATCTTCTGTGCGCGCTGCGGTTCGGCGCCGATCAGGCCGATATCCCATTTGTCGGCGCCGGCATCGTCGGCGAGTTCGCCCGGGCGGGCGTAGGGGACGTATCTGACCGGCACCCCGAGGACCGAGGCGATGGCATAGGCCATGTCGGGGGAGCATCCGGTCGGATCGCCGTTGGGCGAGCGCCCGGTGACGAGCAGGAAATTGCCCATGTTGATGGCGGCACGCAGAACGCCGTGTGGCGCGAGTTCCTTGATCACTTGCGGAGAGGGCATGGTTTCCATCCGGTCTTTGTTAGGGGGGCGGATCGTAGGGATGCGGCTTGGTCGCGGCAAGGCGGGCCGTGCCGCTGGGATTCAACCCGACTGCCCGCCGGTGACGTCGATGGTCAGGCCAGTGACGAAATCCGCATCCGACGACGCAAGAAAGCAGATCACCTTCGCCTGATCCGCCGCGACCGCGACGCGCCGCAGGGGCGTGCTGTCGATCTGGGCCTGCTGTGCTTCCGGCGCGCGCTGGTTCCAGTGCGGGGTGATCCGTTCCGTCAGCGTAAGGCTGGGCGCGATGGCATTGATATTGACATTGAACGGCCCAAGCTCGAACGACAGCTTCCGCGTCAGCGCGATGATGCCGCCCTTGGCCGCGGCATAGGCGGCGCCGGAGGCCACGCTCATGCCACGTCCGGCGATCGAGGCGAGGTTGACGATCTTGCCGTTCTTCTGTCCTTTCATAATCGGAACGACAGCATGGGTGAACAGGAACGTGCCGTTCAGGTTGAAGTTGATGATCTTCTGCCAGTCGTCCAGCGAGTGTTCCTCGATCAGGGCGGATGGCCTGGCAATGATGGTGCTGCCGCCGACGGCGTTCACCAGCACGTCGATGCGGCCGAATTCCTTGTGCACGGCGGCAACGACGGCATCCACCTGCGACTGGTCCAGCGCGTCACACAGACGTCCATGCGCGCGTCCGCCGGCGTCGTTCAGCGCCTTCATCGCGGATTCCAACCGTTCCGGATGGTTGTCGACACCGACGACGATCGCGCCTTCCGCGGCCATGATGTTGGCCGAGGCGCGTCCGATGCCGTTGGCAACGGCGGTGATCAGGACGACCTTGTCCTTGAAACGCATTGTTCCCTCCTGGGGTTTTCTTAGTTAAGCCGAGCGGCTTGGGCCATGATTTCGATGGCGTCGGGTTGGCGGGAACGGACGGTCAGGCCGGTCGCGCCGGTGCCCAGCCAGTTGCGGTAGCGTTCCTTGATCCGCGCGGGCGGGCCGACCAGTGATTTCAGATCCACCCATTCGTCGGGCACGGCGGCGATGGCTTCTTCCTTGCGATGCGCGAGGTACAATTCCTGGATCCGGTCGGCGGCATCCTTGAAACCGCGGCGCACCATCTGGTCCTTGTGGAAGTTCTTGTCCTTGTGGCCCATCCCGCCGACGTACAGCGCGACCTCGGGCTTCAGCCTGGCAAGGGCCGACTTCACGTCGTTGTCGATTTCCACGTGGACGGATGCCTGGATCTCGAAATTGGCCAGGCTCTTGCCGTTTCCGGCGCGTTTGAAACCTTCTTCCAGCCAGGGGCGGTATTCTTCCATCGCGCCCGGCACGAATCCCATCGGCACCCAGCCATCGGCGATTTCCGCTGTCAGCTTCACGGTCGCTTCGTTGCCGGTGGCCAGATAGATGGGGATGTCGGGGTTCATGTGCAGGATGGATTTCAGCGGCTTGCCGACGCCCGCCGCGCCTTCGCCGGTATAGGGCAGGCTGATCTCCTTGCCGTCATGCGTCAGCGCCTCCTCGCGCTTGAAGATCTTGCGCATGATGGCGACGTAGTCCTTCAGCCGGTAATACGGCCGTCCCCACGGCGTGCCGTACCAGCCCTCGATGATCTGCGGGCCGGACACGCCAAGCCCGGCGATGAAACGGTTGCCGCCGGCCAGCGCGTCGATCGTGCCGGCGCACATCGCGGCGTTGGCCGGGGTGCGCGCGCCGATCTGCATGATGCCGGTGCCCAGCTTGATCTTCTTCGTCACCGCGGCCAGGAACGCGAGCGGGGTGACGGCGTCGGACCCGTATGCCTCGGCCGACCAGACCGAGTCGTAGCCCAGTTCCTCGGCCCGTTGCACCAGCTGCACGGGCAGGTCCATGTGCGCCTTGGAATAGCCGATCGACAGACCGAGTTTCATGGTGTCGCCTTCCGGGATGTGGGTCGGACTACTTCATCGGGCTGTAGTCGGTGGGGATCAGCATGACGTTGTTCATCTCGACGATCGCGCCGGCGCCCTTGGCCAGGAATGCCAGCCATTCCGGGTCCTTGAACAGATCGCCACGGGCTTTCATGCGGGCTTCCAGTGTCGGATAGGCCCACATGTGCAGCACTTCGTTGGGCTGTGGTGCTTCCCCGGTCCAGATGCCGACATTCTTCGAGTATTTCTCCCGCACCGGCATGATCGCCTTGTAGTCCGCGGCCCATCCGGCGGCGCGACCGGGGTTGAAACGATACATGCGCAGTTCGTAGATATTGCCCTCGGTGGCCGGCGGCGTCATGCCATAGACCGGGTTCAGGAAGCGGATATCCTGGCGCGCGATCAGCGGGCGGATGTTGGGGACGTATTCCTTCGTCCATTTCTCGTTCTTCGACAGTTCGTCGCGCAGGCGGGCGCGCTGTTCGAAACTGTCGTACTGCCACATGTGCCAGATCTGGTTCAGCGACCCGAATTCCGACGTCCAGTAGCCGCAGTTGATGCCGTAGTTCTGGCCGCGGGCGGGGCGGCCGACGGTGCGGGCGATATCCAGGTACTGGTTCAGCTTGCCCTGGTGGAACGTGTAGGTGCGCAGTTCATAGATCATCGGGGCCTCCCTTCCCGGCGCCATCGGCGGGCGCCGGGTTTGCTATTCGTATGGACAGATGTCACCCGCCAACGCGCGGGATGGGCAGGCCCAGATTCTCGCGCAGCGTCTCGCCGCGATAATCCTTGTGATACAGGCCGCGGCGCTGCAACTCGGGGATCACGTATTTGACGAACTCGGCGTAGGTGCCGGGCACATGGGTGGCGGCGACGACGAAGCCGTCGCAGATGCCGGTCGAGAACCATTCCTCCAGCCCGTCCGCCACTTCCTTGGGCCCGCCGATGAACGGCTTGTTGGGCCGCGCGCGGTGGCTGAACTTGATGAAGTCGCGCGGGGTGGGGTTCTTGATGCCCGACGCGGCCAGCACCCGATCACGCATCGACTGCGTGCCAGAGATATTGTCCAGCTCGTCATCGGTGAAGGGCTCGTCGATGCCTTTCGACGCGAAGTCGAAGTTCATGGCTTCCGACAGCAGCGACAGCGCGTCGATATCGGTCGTCAGCTTCTCGGTCAGCGCGGCCTTGTCTTCCGCTTCCATCTTCGTCTCGGCGCAGATGATATAGGCGGACGGGGCGATGACGCAGTGGCGCGGGTCACGGCCGTTGGCGGCGACGGCGTCCTTGATCTGCTTGTAGTTCTGCCGCCCGATATCCAGCGTGGCGGGGCTGCCGACGAACAGCAATTCCCCCCATTTGGCGGCGAACTGCTTGCCACGGGCGCTTTGGCCGGCCTGGATGATGACGGGATGGCCCTGCCTGGACCGCGGCACGGTGAACGGCCCGCGAGACTTGTAGTATTTGCCGACGTGATCCAGCCGCCGGACCTTGTCGCCATGGGCGAACAGGCCGGTCGCCTTGTCCTGCACGATCGCGTCGTCGTCCCACGACGTCCAGTGGCCCATCACCACCTGCATGAACTCCTCGGCCTGGTCGTACCGGCCGTCATGCTCGGGGTGCATTTCCTTGCCCATGTTCAGGGCCTCGCCGTCGTTCATCGACGTCACGACGTTCCAGGCGGCGCGCCCGTTGGTCATCAGGTCGATGGTGGCGAAGGTGCGGGCAACGTCGAACGGTTCGTAATAGGTCGTGCTGCGGGTGGAACCCAGGCCCAGGCGCTTGGTCGCCATGCCCATGACCATCATCACGGTCACCGGGTCCATCTTCACGCAGCGTATGCCGTATTCCACCGTGTGCCTGTGGTCGTTACCGAACCGGTCCGGCATCGCCAGGCGATCATCGAAGAACGCCACCTGGAACTTCCCCGCCTCCAGCACCCGCCCCAGCTCGGCGTAGTATTCCGGGCTCCAGGTATCGGTGCGCGAGTCCGGATGACGCCACGAGCTGACGAGGTTCGTGCAGTTCTGGGCTTGCAGGAAGCCCACCATTACCATTTGTCGATCCATAAGGCGTCTCCGGTCAGAAGGGCATGTCACCCTGCACGGTGACGCGGTGCATGACACGCGTCTCGGCCGGGTAGTCATTGATGGCGTTGTGCTGCGTGCAGCGATTGTCCCAGAACGCCAGCGAACCGTTCTGCCAGCGGAAGCGGCAGGTGAACTCGGGGCGGACGGAGTGTTCGCGCAGATACCTGATCAGCGGTGCGCTTTCTTCCTCGGTCATGTCCTCGATCAGATGGACATGATTGCCGACATACAGCGACTTGCGGCCGGTCTCGGGGTGGGTGCGCACCAGCGGATGCAGCGATGTGGTCTGCACGTCCTTGGGTGGCTCGACCGTCTTCATCGCGATGGTCGCGGCGTTGTAGGCCATGCGGGACACCCCACCGCGCTTCTTGTCGCCGACGCACACGCCGCGCAGTCCCGACAGCATCTTCTTCATGCCGGGCGACAGCGCGTCGTACGCCAGGTACTGGTTGGAAAACAGCGTATCGCCGCCGACCGATGGTACCTGCACCGCATACAGCATCGTGCCCATGGCCGGACGAGGAGAGAACATCTGGTCGGTGTGCCAGGTGCCGCCGAAATTACGTTTGTCGGACGGGGTCTTGCGGATCTCCAGCACCTCGGGGCAGTCGGGCATGCCGGCCATGAACGGGTGCAGGTGGATGTCGCCCCAACGCCGAGCGAATGCAAGCTGCTGGTGCGGTGTAAGGCTTTGGTTGCGGAAGAATACGACCAGATTGTCCAGCAATGCCGCGCGGATTTCGTCGATCACGGCGTCGGGCAGGTCCCGCGACAGGTCGACACCGCTGATCTCGGCCCCCATGGCGCCGGCGATGCGGGTCGTCTCGATATAGCGGTATTGCGTGTTCCGCATGCCGTCCATGGTCTGGTTTCTCCTGTCATCGATGGATGGGCGTCATTCGCCGGCGGCCGTCAGCCTGTCCTTTTCTGCCATGCGCTGCTTCAGCTGTTCCGGCGTCAGGCGGACGATGTCTTCGTTCTGGTGTGAATACAGGTCGTATTGACCCGTATCCAGATCGGCCAGCCGGATCTCGCCCGACAGGACCTTGGCTTTCCAGGCATCATGGCTGGGCTGGCGGTCGTGGAATTCCGGCATCACTTCCCGGGCGAACAGGTCCAGGCTTTCGCAGATGTCCTCGTGCGTGGTCTTGCCGGCCTGGTTCAACAGGATCACCTGGTCGACATGCGCAGCCTCGAACTGGCGCAGGCGCCGGCGGATGGTTTCAGGCGATCCGATCAGCCCGTTCCGCAGCGCTTCCCTGGCCTTGTCGGATTTCCGCCATTCCTGATACTCGGCCCACAGATTGCCCTGGCCCGGCGCATCGACGCCCTTCCGCCCGTAATAGCCCAGGGCGAAGATGAAGAACGTCCAGCCCGCCGCCTTCTCCAGCGCTTCCTCGTCGGTCCTGGCGCACATGAAGCCGTTGACGACCGCGATGTTCGGATTGACCTGGTACTCGGCCAGGCGGCGGGCGTTGTACAGCAGCTGATTGTAGTATTTGTGCACCCAGGCCGTCGCGGCATCGGGTGAAACGAAACTGAATCCCAGCGCGCCCATGCCCCACATCCCGGCCTCGCCGATGGTCTGGATGTTGGAACACGCGACCCACAGCGGCGGGTGCGGCTTCTGGAACGGCTTCGGCACCACGTTGCGCGCGGGAAAATCGTAGTACTGGCCGTGGAATTCCCAACTGTCCTTGCTGAACATCGGGATGATGGCGCGCACCGCCTCCTCCCACCGGTCGCGCTTGTCGCGCACGCGGATGCCGAACGGGTGCAGTTCCGCCGGGCCGGCGCCTTCGCCCATGCCCAATTC
>CAYZKM010000185.1:0-8384 GCA_964478525.1 uncultured Bifidobacterium sp. | reverse complement strand
GCCGACGACATTCGTCTGCACGAAATCCGACGGCCCGTCGATCGAGCGGTCGACATGGCTCTCGGCCGCCAGGTGCATCACCAGGTCGGGGTCGTGCTGCTCGAACACGGCGCGCATCGCGGCGGCATCGGCAATGTCGGCCTTGACCAGCACGTGGCGCGGGTGGTCCAGCCCTTCTTCCAGCGCCGCCTCGGACGCGGCATAGGTCATCTTGTCGACATTGACCACGGCATGGTCGGTGCGGCGCAGCAGGTGGCGCACCACGGCGGACCCGATAAATCCGCATCCACCGGTCAGCAACACCTTCATCGGCCTGTCAGTCCTTACGTCGAAAATCCACGGGCGCCGAGGGGCGTATCACCTGCGCCCCTCCCATCTCAATCACTCTTTCCACTCCAACCCGAGTTCGCGCCCGGTCGGTGACGATTGCGGGGACCCCATGATGGCGCGGGGCCGTCAAACCAGCCGGCCCAGCGACCATCCCGCCCAGCTCAGCAGCACGCACAGCACGACCGAGGCCGCCATGTAGGCAACGGCCGGCGCCACCTCGCCGCCCTGCAGCAATTCCAGCGCCTGCAGGCTGAACGCCGAGAAGGTGGTGAAGCCGCCGCATATCCCGGTCATCAGGAAGATGCGCAGGTTCGGGTGCAGCCAGACGCGGTCGGGCGTCAGCGCGATCCCCGCGACCAGGCCGATGACGAACGACCCGGCCACGTTGATCAGCAGCGTGCCCCAGGGAAAGCGTGGCCCGGTCAGGCCGGTCATGAAGCCTGTCATCCAGAAGCGGGCGACGCTGCCGATCGCGCCGCCGACGGCGACGGCCAGGTAGGTGGCCAACGGTCCGGTCATGCGGTTTCGGATGTCATGATGGCGGTCTCCGGCGCAGTGGTCCTGCCGCCAGGATGGCCGTGCGCATCGCGAAACGCCAGCGCGGCCCGCAGGTCCGGACGCATCCGCGTTGCGTCAGCCGCATGGGAGAAGGGCTGGCGCCGATATGATAACGTGCCTTATGATCAGCTTCATGCCATCTGGATCGGACCGCGTGCCGCACTTCCATCGCGACCTGCTGTTTCTGCTGCATGACGTGGCGCGACTGCTGCGGGTCGAGGCCGACAAGCGGGCGCGCCTGCATGGCATGACCCGCGCGCAGTGGGGCATCCTGATCTGGCTCGAACGCCAGCCCGGCATCTCGCAGAAGGAATTGTCGGAACTTCTGGAAGTCGAGCCCATCACCGTCGCCCGCCTCGTCGACCGGCTGGAAGCCCGCGGGATGGTGGAACGCCGGCCCGATCCACGTGATCGCCGCATCTGGCGCCTGCACCTGATGGCGCCGGCCCACGATGTCCTGCACGACATCGGACAACAGCGCGCCGAGATGGCACGGATGGTCTCGCAAGGGTTCGACGACGACACGCTGGAAACCTTCATTGAGGCTCTGCTGCGCATGAAATCCACGATCATCCAGGACACCCATGCGTCGCGCCGGCCCGCGCCTGCCACCGATGCCGTCACGCGGGAGGCCGTCTGATGTCGCAATCGGCCACCGCCAGCGAAGGACCCCGCGTCACCGAACGCGTCGCCGAGGCACCCGCCCGCCCCCGGCGCGGCATCAGCATGCGGATCCTGCGCCCGATCCTGATGCTGGGCGGCATCGCCATCGTCCTCGTCGGGTCGGGCACGTACTGGCTGTACGGCGGGCGCATCGTGTCGGTCGACAACGCCTATGTCCGTGCCGCCAAGGAAGTGGTGGTCACCGATGTCTCCGGCATCGTCAAGGAAGTGCTGGTGCGCGAAGGCCAGCGCGTGAACAAGGATGACATCCTGCTGCGGCTGGATCCCCGCCAGTTCGAGATCGCGGTCGCCGGCGCCACCGCGGCACTGAACGGCACCGTCTCGACGCTGAATGCCATGAAGCTGGAATACCAGCGTATGCTGCGGGATATCGAGGTGAAGCGCACGCAGGTCGAGGCCGACCAGGTCAATAACGACCGCATGGCCGGACTGGTGCGCGGCGGCGGCGTCACCCGCGCCGAATACGACAATATCCGCTTCGCCCTCGCCGCCAACCGCCAGGCGCTGGAAGCGCTGAAGGTCACGTCCGAGGTGCAGCTCGCCCGCCTCGGCGGTAACCCCGACGTCGATGTCCGCACCATGTCCGACTATCTCCAGGCCAAGGCGCGGCTGGACGAGGCACAGCGCCAGCTGGACCATACCGTGCTGCGCGCGCCGTTCTCGGGCGTCGTGACCCAGGTGGAATCGGTGCAGCCCGGCATGTATCTCGCCGCGGCCACCGCCGCTTTCGGCATCGTCTCCCGCGAGCGGCTGTGGATCGAGGCCAATCCGAAGGAAACCGAGCTGACCCATGTCAAGCCCGGCGATCCCGTGACCATCACCGTGGATACCTATCCCGGCCGACGCTGGAGCGGGACGGTCGAAAGCATCGCCCCCAACAGCGGGTCGGAGTTCTCGATCCTGCCGGCGCAGAACACCTCGGGCAACTGGGTCAAGGTGGTGCAGCGCATTCCCCTGCGCATCCGTATCGACCGCAAGGATGGCGATCCGGAGCTGCGATCGGGCATGAGCGTCGTGGCCGAGATCGACACCGGGCATCGCCGCTCGCTGCACGACCTGTTCTGATCGTCCGTCATCGTGTCTGACGCCGTCTCGCCGGATCGCGTGCCGCACCGGCTGCTGATCACGCTCTGCACCGTCGGCGCCACGCTGATGCAGGCGCTGGACCAGACCATCGCCAACGTCGCGCTGCCCTATATGCAGGGCAGCCTGTCCGCCTCGACGGACGAGATCACCTGGGTCCTGACCTCGTACATCACCGCCGCGGCGATCATGACCGCGCCGGTCGGCTGGCTGGCCGCGCGATTCGGCCGCAAATACCTGTTCATCACCTGCCTGGTCGGCTTCACCGCGGCCTCGATGCTGTGCGGGGCGGCGCAGTCGCTGGAGCAGATGGTGCTGTTCCGCATCTTCCAGGGCGTGTTCGGCGCCGCCCTGGTGCCGCTGTCGCAGGCGACCATGATGGACATCTATCCGCTGGAACAGCGTGGCCAGGCGATGGCGATCTGGGGCGTGGGCGTGATGATCGGCCCGATCTTGGGCCCGACGCTGGGCGGATACCTGACCGAGCTGTACGACTGGCGCTTCGTCTTCTACATCAACCTGCCGTTCGGCGTGCTGGCGACCGTCGGGCTGATCCTGTTCATGCCGCGCTCGCACCCCAACTTCAACATGCGGTTCGACTGGATCGGCTTCGCCGTGCTGTCGCTGGGCATCGGCAGCCTGCAGATGATGCTGGATCGCGGCAACGACCAGGACTGGTTCACCTCCTCCGAGGTCATCGCCGAAGGGGTGCTGGGCCTGCTCGGCATCTACCTGTTCGTGGTGCACATGCTGACGGCGAAGAAGCCGTTCATCCCGCCGGCGGTGTTTAAGGATCGCAACTTCGCCTCGGGCCTGCTGATGATGTTCGCCGCCGGCACCATCCTGGTGTCGAGTTCGTCGTTGATGGCGCCATGGCTGCAGAGCCTCGCGAACTACCCGGTGGAGACCGCGGGCCTGATCATGGCCCCGCGCGGCCTGGGCACGATGGCGGCGATGCTGATCGGCGGGCGGCTGGCCGCGAAGATGGACCCGCGCAAGCTGATGGCCATCGGAATCCTGCTGCTGGTCGGCTCGATCCGGGAGATGACGGGCTGGACCCCGGACGTCGCGCAATCCCGCATCGTCCTGACGATCGTATTCCAGGGTGTCGGCCTCGGCCTGATCTTCATCCCGCTGCAGGTGCTGGCCTTCGCCACGCTGCCCGGCCAGTACCGCACCGATGGCGCCTCGCTGTTCAGCCTGTTCCGCAATATCGGCGCCGCGGTCGGCGTGTCCGTGACCTCGGCCATGCTGGTGCGCAACACCCAGACCCTGCATGCAGAGATCGGGGCGTCCGTCACGCCGTTCAATCGCATGCTGCACGATGGCGGCGCGGTCGAGCATCTGTGGAACCCGGCCACCCGGCAGGGGGCGGCGCTGCTGGATCACGTGGTCAACTACCAGGCGCAGGTCATCGCCTACATGAGCGACTACAAGCTGATGGTTTTCACCACGCTGCCGGCGCTGCTGCTGCTGTTGCTGATGCGGCGCCCCCGGCGCGCGGCGAAGTAGGGCATTCACACGCTGCGCGGAACCGCAGCAGCGTGTGAATGATCAGACGCTTGGCCCGCCCTATCGCGTCTTGCCGGCCGCGACCTTGCTGGCCTCAACCTTGCTGACCAGGGACAGCCAGGCCTGGTGGCGGGATCCGGCCTGGCTTGCCAGCGTGCCCGTGGCGAGGAACGCCGCCTCGGCCCCTTTCTGGTATTGCCGCAGCAATTGCGGGTCGCGCACCAGGCGGCTGAGCGCTGCGTACCAGGCGCCGGCCTCGTTCGCCACCAGCATCCCGCCCGGACCATCGGCCAGCGACCCGCGATAGACCGGCCCGTCGGATGCCAGCACGGCAAGGCCGAGCGCGGCGTAGTCGAGGGTCTTGATGGAGGATTTGGCGCGGTTGAAGGGCGTATCCGCCAGCGGTGCCAGGCCGATATCCCAGGCCGGCTGCTGGGTGATCCAGTTGACGAATCCCGGATAGGATTGCGTGCCGTTCGGCGAGACACCCAGCCGGTTGATACACTCGGGCACCGCCGCGCGAGAGGTGACGCCGATCATGTCGATCTCGACCCGGCTGGCGAAATCGCGCTTCAGACGCTCCAGCGCCGGGGCGATGATGGCGAAATCGGCATCATGCGTGGCCGTGCCCATGCACAGGATGCGGACCGGGCCGACGCGCGGGCGGGCGCGTTCCAGCCCGTCGTGCCAGATGCGTTCGTCCAGCCCGTTCGGCACGATCAGCACGGTGGAGCGATGCTGCTTCAGGCTGGCGGCCAGGCCAGGGGTCGACACCCAGACATGGTCGGCGCGCTGCACCAGGCGCTGGACGATCCGCGCGCGCGGGCGCAGCTCGGCGGCATCGGCATGGGTGCGCGGGATGTTCAGCAGGTCGTCGTCGATGTCATAGACCAGCGTGCCGCCGACCGATTGCGCATGCCGGGCGAGCGCATCGGCGGTGCGGGTATCGGCGATGGCATAGCGTTGGGTCGCGAAGATGTCGGCGCGATAATGCATCGCCGCTTTCGCGTCGGCGATCACGATGTCCATGGCCCCGCCGATCGCCGGATGATCCAGCGGCTGCAGCAGCCGGATGAAGGCGCACGGGCTGATATGCCCGGTCTCGAACCGTTCGGGGATGACGACGACACTGGTGCGCCCGCCGCGCCGCAGGTCGGTCATGGCCGGTGTGGCGCGTTTCGGCGGCGCCGTGACCCGGGCGGGGGCGAGGTAGTCGGCCGCGTAGAAATCCGGTGCCGCCGGGCGTTTGCCGGTCGCGGGCTTGCCGGCGGCGGAGACCAGCGCGGTGCGGACGGTGGCGAAGGTGGCGATCCAGTCGTCGGTCGACATGGTGGGCTCGACCAGCCAGGTCAGCGGGCGGCCTTCCAGCCGCTCGGGGAAGGCGCCGATCTTCGTGGCCACCACCGGAAGTTCGGCGGCCAGGGCGGCGCTGAGCGTATAGCTGTAGGTTTCCGGCCAGGGCGCGGGGAACCAGACCACGTCGGGGCGCAGGCGGGCCAGCATCTCGGGCAGGGCGGCTTCCTCGTACTCGCCGGTTTCCTGCAGCAGCGGGCGGGCATCGGCGGGGAAGCCGGCCTCGGTATAGCCGATCAGGCGGATTTCCAGGTCGGCCGCGGTGGCGGCCTCGGCCAGGGCGGCCACGACATGGGCGCCCTTGTGGTCGGCCAGAACGCCCAGCACGGCGATACGCAGCCGCCTGGTGCGGCGGGGGCGGGGCGAGACGCGCCAGCGCCCCGCGGCCACCGGATCGTGCGGCGCGATCACGGCGCGCCCGGCCAGGCCGTGGCGGGCCAGACGCTCGCGCACATCGATGCTGGGACACAGCACGCGGTCGGCATCCAGCATCAGCCAGCTTTGCTGGCGCCGCCAGGACAGGATCTCGCGCGCGCCGTGTGACGCGCGGTTGGCGATGCAGGCGTTGCAGACCGCCGGCGGCGGCTCGCCGCAGGTGTTGCCTTCCGGATAGGGCAGCAGGTTCACCTGCGGGCAGATCGGGAAATAGTCGTGGATCGTGGTATCGAACGGCACGCCCAGGCGCTGCACCAGGGCGCGGATATCCATGTCGATACCCGCGAGGTGATGAATGTGCACACGCCGCACGTCAGCAAAGCGCAGCAGCTGCAGCAGATCGTCGATCCGCTCCTCGGGCAGTGTCAGCTCGGGATGTCCGTCCACGCCGGGCACCGAAAGCGCCGAGCCGCGGTGGGCGGTGGAAAGCAGCAGGAAATTTGCCTGCCCGGCCAGCCGTTCCACCAGAAGATCGACGTGCCGGCGCACACCACCGCCAAGGCCGTGGCAGACCAGCAGGATGGTGGGCTTGCCGGATTTGCGGAACAGATCGGCCGTGACGGCGAAACGGAACGGCGCGACCTGATCCAGGCGGACATGGCGTGAGATCAGGTGGTCATAGTCGGGATAGCGGGCGTTCAGCGCGGCCAGGCCCTGCTTGGCGAGCGGCCCCATCTCGGTGCCGAAACTGACCGAGCCTTCATGATAGACGAAGATGTCGCAGGCCAGCATGTGCTGCCAGCCGCGGCGGGTGGCGCGCAGGCAGAAATCGTTTTCCTCGCCATAGCCGCGTCCGAAAGTCTGCTCGTCCAGCAGCCCGACCTCGTTCAGCGCGTCACGACGGATATACATACAGAACCCGACCGTGGTGGGCACGCGGATCGCACGGCCGGCATTCACGGTGCGGCAGGTATCGTCGATGTCGCGCAGCGATGCGCCGAACGGCATCGGCCCACCCTTGTCCACCGGATAGCTGCAGATCGTGGCATTGTTCGAGAAGGGGGAGACCGAGGCGATGCGCGGACGGGCATAGGCCTGCGCGGCGAGCCGGGTCAGCCAGCCATCGGGCACTTCGGTATCGCTGTTCAGCAGCACGACGTCGCGGCCCTCGGCCGCGGTCATGCCGCGATTGGCGGACCCGACGAAGCCGAGGTTGCGCGGGTTGCGCAGCAGCACGATGCGCTTCGCCGCCGCCTGCTTGTCGAGCCAGGCCGAGAGCGGCTTTTCCGGCGATTTGTCGTCGATCACGATCAGCCGTGAACCCGCCGGGCGCTGCCTGTCGGCCAGCACGGATTCGATGCAGCGCCGGGTCTGCTCCAGGCCGCGATAGGCGGGCACCACGACATCGGCCGCGATGCGGCGGGGCGGCTTCATGGGGGCGGCTGACGATGGCAGGAAGTCGGCGATATCGACCAGCTTCTCGGTCGCATAGCCACGGGCGACGCCGACGCGCAGATGGAACAGCAGCGGATTGGCGGTGGCTTCCGGGTACTGGTCGACATACCACGTGGCATCGAAGCGCGGGTGTGGATTGCGCAGCTCGGCCGCGCCGGCATGCAGGTAGTGCAGCAGCGGGTTCACCCCGGCGGCGGCGATGTCCGGGTAATGCTGCCTGTACCACACACTGTCGAACCAGCGGTTGGGATCGCGGCTCTCTTGCGCGCCATGCGCCATGAAGTGGCGCAGCGGGTCCATGCCGGCCGCGCCGACATCGGGATAGCGTTCCAGATACCAGTCCGCGTCGAAGAAGCCCCGCAGGGCTTGCGCGATCGCGGCGTTGTCGTCGTTGTCGGGTGCCGGGGCGGCGGGCGGAGAGCGGGTTTCGTCGGATCGTGCCATCGACCGTTTCGATGCACGCAATGCCGCGCCAATGTCAATCAATCAACGCAGCGGGCAATGAACGAGGCGGACGGAACGGTTCGTGATGCGGACAGGATGGACGCCTCAGCCGCCCGCCAGCAACAGCGCCACGGCCCCGGCGGCGAGCAATGCGACCGGATGGATCCCGGTGAACGCGAAGGCAAGCGTGCTGGCGGCTGTGATCAGGTATGGCACGATGTCATGCTCGGTCCCGCGGACCAGGGCGAGGCCGCTGGCGAAGGTCATCCCGATGGCGACCGGGGCCAGCGCGCGTTCCACCACTTCGCGCCAGGCCGAGCGGGCGGCGCGATGCCAGAAGCGGGCGACGACGTGCACCAGCAGGCAGGATGGCAGGAACATCGCCACGAACGACACCGCCGCCCCGGCCATGCCCGCCGCCTTCTGTCCGATCAGCACGACGATCTGCGAGCCCGGGCCAGGTGCGGCGCGGGAGATCGCGAACATGTCCAGGAACTCCCGCGCTGTCATCCAGTGATAGACGTCGACGGCGGCGTGCTGCATGTCGGGGATCACGCCCGCCCCGCCGCCCAGGGCGAGCATCGACAGCC
>CAYZKM010000184.1:0-8384 GCA_964478525.1 uncultured Bifidobacterium sp. | reverse complement strand
CGGAGAAGGGCTGGATCCGCGCCGTAAAGGGCGCGGTGGCCGACGGCGCGGAGCTGAAATTCAAGGAGGGCGACAAGCTGAAGGCGCTGCTGCCCTGTGTCACGACCGACCGGCTGACGCTGTTCGCCACCAACGGCAAGGTGTTCACGCTGAAGGCGGCGGACCTGCCGCGCGGGCGGGGCGACGGGCAGGCGGTGCGCCTGCTGGCCGAGCTGACGAACGAGGACGATATCGTGACGCTGTTCGTCGCGGTGGAGGGGATGCGGTATCTGGTTGCCTCGACCGCCGGGCGCGGCTTCGTCGTGCCGGCGGCGGAACTGGTGGCGGAAAAGCGCACCGGCAAGCAGGTGCTGAATTTGAAGCCGAGCGAGGAGGCGAAGCTGTGTGTCGCGGCGGATGGGGACCATGTCGCGATCATCGGGGAGAACCGCAAGCTGCTGGTGTTTCCGCTGGACCAGGTGCCCGAGATGGCGCGCGGCGCCGGCGTGATCCTGCAGCGCTACAAGGATGGCGGGCTGGCCGATGCGCGTGTGCTGCGCATCGATGACGGGCTGAGCTGGAAGCAGGGGGAGCGGATTCGCACGGAGGCGAACCTGCGCGAATGGCTGGGCGAGCGCGGCCAGATCGGCCGCCAGCCCCCCAACGGCTTCCCCCGCCCGCCCCGCTTCGGGGGGTAGGCCTTACGTGAGCGCCAACGCCGCCCGCCAAAAAGCAGCCAAGGAGCCGTAAGGCCGCTCGAAGTCAGTCGCTATCATGCTGCCGAGGTCGCCTGGGTAGACGCCAGATTTCGGCAGCTAGGTCGTCGAGCCCCTGTCCGGTCTTAAGAATGCCGTCCAACCGCTCAGCCAGCGTCTCGTCGAACGCGGAATTGTTGATCGGCGATCCGTTGGCCGCGATTAAGAAGTTGTACGGCGTGAGGTAACGAACCCGCAGATCGGCTCTGCCATGGATGTCCTGGAGCTCGCCATTGATCATCGCGGAGCCGTCATCATATTCGCCGCGCGTCACGACGTGCTTACCATCAACCAATCCATACTCCTCGTAGCCATAGCCGAAATTCTCTATACTGCACCTCAAGCTGTCCGCATCGGGGGCGTAGGCGCCACTTGGCGGCAGGCCGGCAGCTTCGACGTAGACGAAGGAGCGCCAGGGGGAGCGGCCCGGAGCCGCCGCGATCCGCCGAATGTCCAGCTCTGTCACGTCCATCAGGTAAAGGCCGTCCGGCTGGATCGAGAACTCTTCGATTTGCAGGTTGCCGCCCCGCCACCACCAGACCGGGGTTCCGTGATTGAAGGTCAAGGGCGGCTCTAGCAGCCGTAGGAGACGCGTCCGGATCGCGGCTGGATCGTCGAACCACTGGATGGTCCGCACCCCTGGAAAGGCCCTGGCAAACCGCCGGGCAAAGAACTCGGTGCTGCTTCCGGCATAGCGGGCATGGTCGGGAACTGGCGCGGGCTCGGGTGCGGCGGCGGGCGCTGGGACGGCGGCGTCCGGAGCCAGGCAGATCGCGAAGGTATTGGAGGCGGTGACGATGGCTTCTGGGGTTTGCGTCGCCTTGATACCTGGATGATTTGCCGTATGTCGCGGGACTTCCTGACGCAGATAATCCTGCAGGGTGGAGTTGGTGATGAAGCCACCGGGCGCGACCGCCTGCGGCGCCTGGCCACTCAACGCGTGTAGCAGATAATAAGTCCAGACGCCGTGACCAAAATCGCTGTCAGGATAGGACTGTTCGCCGGCTCGGCAGGATAGGAACACGGCATTGAACGTGGCGGACCGTAGGAGCTTGCCGAATTCGGTAGGGTCCAGGGGCGTCGTGACGTGGCGCCCGAGAGGCTGAAAGCGGCTGGCGCAGGCGTCAACGAAGGCCAGGACCCGGGGGCACTCGCTCTTCTGCAACGGCCGAAGAAGGTGCTCGTCCACGCCGATGGTCGTCCCGGCGATGTTGACCGTTGAGGTATCCCAAACCGTCAGGCGGTTGCCGCCATCGTCGTGGAAGCCGTGACCAGCGTAGTAGAAGATGAAGAGGTCATCGGGGCCCAGACCATAGGCCAACTCGGCTACGGCATTAACGACGTCCGCATACGTCGCCTCACAGTTGATGAGAATGCGGATTTCGGGTCTGTTGGTCGCGAAATTCCTCGCAACGGTTTCCTGGAACGCCCGCGCATCGGCTTCGGCGAAATCCACCGACACGATCTGCTGGGGGCCAGGGCGGTAGTTCTCCAGAGCGACAATGAGTACGACCACCCGCGCATCCTTGGGGAGTACCGTGACGCCGTTAACTATGGGCTCGGCGGCCTCGACCTCTTGGGCCGACACGTCGGAGTCGCGGGGAAGATCCTGGGTCGCCGTGGCGAGCAAGGCGGGGGGAAGGTCGCCGTCCTTGATCGCCCAATGGGTCCGCGCTTGTTCGGATCGATGCATGGCGAGGTGCCGCTGAAAGGTGACGATCGCCGACCGTGGGAAGTACGGTCGTTCGCGGTCTAGCTCGATCTGAAAGGAGATCACCTCGCCGTAGCGGGCCACGTTGCGTAGGCGACCATGACGGACAACCTTTGCATTCGGCCCTTCTACGCCAACCTCGTAAAGGACCATAGCGGTGGTGCCGTCCAATCGGCGCAGGCTTTCGGGGTCGTTTGGATCGATCGTCTCGCCAGACTTGCCGCTGTAGGTGTTGAACCGATCCAGATCGATGTCGAGGTGGGCGCCCTCCCAGGCTCCCGCGACTCCCGACACTATTACGTTGAACATCCGCCGACAGCCCTCGCCGTTCTTATAGATGTGTCCACCATGACCCGTGAAACCGGCCACGGTTGGGGCGGCCCGTCAAGGCCGACGGGCGACTTCAGGCGATGTGCCATGCACATGATGCTGTTGATGGAGAGCACTGAGAGCCGATCCGAGACCTCCACTTGCAGGTGCTTTTCCTGCCAAATTCCGGATTCCGGATTCAGACCGGCGATTGAAACGGTTGTAGATGATCCTATGCGGACCGTGGGCTGCGGAACAATCCCGCCAACGGCAACCGTACGGTCGGCGCAGGCCGGCCATCCATGCTTTCCTTCGGTCAGATTCCCTCAGTACCCGTACGAAGGCTGCTGATAGTAACGGGGCGCCGGCTGATAATACTGCGGGGCAGGCTGATAGTATTGCGGCGGCGGCGGTGACGGCGTCGTCACGGCCCCGCCGATCGCGCCAACCGCACCCCCGATCAAGGCGCCCGTCGCCGCCCCGCGGCCCCCGCCGGCAATCGCCCCGATGGCCGCGCCCGACCCGGCGCCGATTGCCGCCCCGCCCAACGCGCGCTGCCCGGGATCATAGGGATTCGTGCAAGCGGCCAGCGGGCCCAGCACCGCGATCATCGCGGCAGCCATCGTGATGCGCTTCATTGTCGCTCCTTCTGCCGAGACTCATGGGTCCGGCCTTCAACAAGGTCAGGTGACAACGCGCGCCGCCAGCCTTCGGTTCCCAATCCGAATCGATCGGGTTGCGCCGAGCGGGAGGCAGCCAGTTCAGCGCAGGGGGATGTTGACGCCCAGCGATACCATCGGCGGGGCATACACCACGGGTGGCGGCGCCGCGTAGACGACGGGCGGTGGCGCATAGACCACCGGCGGCGGGGCGTAGACAACGCCCGGTCGCGCGTAGACCACCCCGGGGCGCTGGTAGTAGACCACCGGCGGCGGCGGATAATGACGATACCGATAGCCATAGCCGCCACAATATTCATGCTTGCGCCAGCCATGCCCGCATGGCGGGTCCGCCTGTGCGATCGACGGTGTCAGCAGCGCGGCGGCAGCCAGCCCCAGACCGGCGATGATGATGCCTCGGCTCATGGCGGTACTCCTTCTCGGCGGCCGCAACATGGCTTTTTGCCACGTTCGGGCATCGGGAAAGCGCCAGCCGGAAGCCTGAACCGGCGTCTTCCCACGCTGTATAGTTGAGCCTGGAACCAAGGCGAGAACAGGGCATCGGCATTGCAAATCATGACAATGCCACCCGCCATATGTCTGGTTGGGGCGGGACTTATCCGCCGTCGCGCGGGCGCAGCTTCAGCCACGGCCTGTGCACGAACCCGCCGGCGCCATCGGGCATCAGGAACAGCATGGCGATCAGGATCACGCCGTACACCGCGCCGGGCGCGGCCTTGGACACGCTGTCGGCCAGGTTGGGGATGAACTCCACGAACAGCGCGCCCACGATGGTCCCGCCGATCGAGGCTGCCCCGCCGGCCACCAGCCCGACGAACAGCGTGATCGAGAGAAACACCGAGAAGCTGTCAGGTGCGACGAAGGCCACCGAGATCGCGCCCAGCGACCCGGCGATGCCGGTATACATCGCGCTGACGGCGAAGGTGCGGGTCTTGAGCATGGCGAGGTTGATGCCCATCGCCTCGGCCGCGGTGGCATGGTCGCGGATCGCCATCATTGCCCGCCCGATGCGGCCCTTCACCAGGTTCCAGGCCAGCCCGTACAGCAGCACACCGACGCCCAGGGTGAACAGGTACAGCCATTGGTCGGCCGAGATCGGCAGGCCGAACGGTGCGTCGGGCTTGTCGATCACCAGGCCCTGCACGCCGCCGGTATAGTCCTCGAACAGCTTGTGCTTCAGGATCTGCGGGATCGCGACGGCCAATGAAAACGTGGTCAGCGCCAGGTACAGCCCGCCCAGGCGCAGCGCCGGCAGCCCGATCAGGAAGCCGAACCCGGCGCAGACCACGCCGGATGCCGGCAGCGTGGCCCAGTACGGCACGTTCCACGACGACATCAGGATGGCGGTCGTATAGGCGCCGATCGCATAGAAGGCGCCATGGCCCAGCGAG
This sequence comes from uncultured Bifidobacterium sp., assembly GCA_964478525.1. Taxonomy (GTDB): domain Bacteria; phylum Pseudomonadota; class Alphaproteobacteria; order Acetobacterales; family Acetobacteraceae; genus Rhodopila. The sequence goes on along the minus strand of CAYZKM010000184.1, from coordinate 3,559 downwards.
ATCTGGCCGTTGATGCCGGTCAGGATCGCCAGGCCCAGGATGGCCAGGCCATAGACCACCACCATGGTCAGCTGGAACAGGTGGTAGTCGCTGAACCCGACGGTGGGGACGATGGCGGCCAGGATGACGGCGGCCCGGACAACCCATGCGGTCTTCATCGCGGCTATACCCGGCTGGTGACGACGCGGCCCATCAGGCCGGAGGGTTTGATGGTCAGCACCGCGACGATGATCACCAGGGCCAGGGTCAGCTTCAACTCGGTGCCGACGACATAGGCGCCACCCAGGTTCTCGATCACGCCCACGGCGAACCCGCCCAGCACCGCGCCCAGCGGGCTGTCGATGCCGCCCAGCAGCGCCCCGGCGAAGGCGTACAGCAGGATGCCGGCCATCATGTTCGGGTCCAGGAACACGATCGGGGCGACCATGCAGCCGGCCACCGCGCCGATGGCCGCGGCCAGGCCCCAGCCCAGCGCCAGCATCCAGCCGACGCGCACGCCGACCAGGCGCGAGGAGACCGGGTTGAACGCCGCCGCCCGCATCGCCAGGCCCAGGCTGGTATGGCGGAAGAAGACATACACCACCGCCAGCACGGCCAGGGTCACCGCGGTCGAGCCCAGCTCGTGCGCCGAGATGAACCCGCCCCACAGCGGCTTGCCGGTGAAGGGCGTGGGGAATTGCTTGATGGTGTATTCCCAGAAGAAGCCCATCATGCTGTTCACGATCAGCAGCAGCCCAATGAAGATGCCGACCGATGACAGCACCGGCGCGCTGGCCATCGGGCGCATCAGCACACGCTCGATCAGCACCCCGATCACGAATGAAACGACAATCGCCGCCGCCAGCGCGATCCAGTACGGCATGCCCATGGTGATGAACTGCAGCGTGATATAGGTGGAGAAGGTCGCCATCTCCCCCTGCGCGAAGTTCACGTGGTGGGTCGCCTGGTAGATCATCACCAGGGCCAGCGCCACGCTGGCATAGATTCCCCCCGTCGCGATGCCGGAAACGATCTGGTGGATCACACCTTCCACGCCCGTGCTCCCCTAATACCCAAGATACGATCGGCGGATGGATTCGTCCTTGCGGATGTCGGCCGCGCGTCCCGCCACCACGATCCGTCCGGTTTCCAGCAGATAGGCGTCGTCGGAAAAATCCAGTGCGATGCTGGCATTCTGCTCGACCAGCAGGATGCTCACCTGCTCGTCGCGGCGGATGCGGCCCATGATCGAGAAGATCTCCTGCACGATCAGCGGCGCCAGGCCGAAGGACGGTTCGTCCAACAGCAGCAGGCGCGGGCGCAGCAGCAGGGCGCGGGAAATCGCCAGCATCTGCTGTTCGCCGCCCGACAGGGTTCCCGCCTGCTGGCGATAGCGTTCCTTCAGCCGCGGGAAATAGCCGAACATGCGCTCGAAATCCGCCCCGACCTGCCGGTCGCGGCGGGTATAGGCGCCCAGCTTCATGTTCTCCTCGACGGTCAGCTCCATGAAGGTGCCGCGCCCGTCGGGGACATGGGCGACGCCCAGGCGGACGATGTCCTCGGTCGCGGTGCCGTCGATGCGCCGGCCGTCCAGGCTGATCGTGCCCTCGGTGCGGACCATGCCGCAGATGGCGCGCAGCGTCGTGGTCTTGCCGGCGCCGTTGGCGCCCAGCAGCGCTGTGACGCCGCCCTGCTCGACCGCAAAGTCGATGCCGTGCAGGACCCTGGTCTGGCCGTAGGCGGCGTGCAGCCCCTTGGCTTCAAGCAGCGTGGCCATGCGCCTCGTCCTTGGCTTCGCCCAGATAGGCGCGGATCACTTCCGGCTGGTTGCGCACCTGATCGGGCGTGCCGTCGGCGATCTTCAGGCCGAACTCCAGCGCGACGACCTTTTCCGACACGCGCATCACCAGGCTCATGTGATGTTCGACCACCAGCACCGCGAGGTGGAAATGGTCCCGCAGGCGCTGGATCATCTCGCTCAGCTCGTCCACCTCGCCATGGTTCAGCCCGCCGGCGGGCTCGTCCAGCAGCAGCAGCTTGGGCTTCGAGATCAGGGCGCGGGCCAGCTCGACACGCTTCTGCGTGCCGAAGGGCAGGGCGCCGGCGGGGATGTCGCGCACCGCGCGCAGGTCCAGCTCGTCCAGCAGGCGATCGAGATGCGCCTCGGCCTCGGCTTCCTCGCGCCGCACCGCGGGCAGGCGCAGCGCGTTGGCGATGAAGCCGGACCGCGCCAGGTGGTGCGCGCCGACCAGGATGTTGTCGCGCACCGACAGCGGCTTGAACAGCGCGACATTCTGGAAGGTGCGGCCGAGGCCGATATCGGCCATGCGGTGGCGGGGCAGGTTGCGCAGGGACTTGCCCTGGAACTGGATGTCGCCCTCCACATAGCGGTAGATGCCGCTGATGCAGTTGAACAGCGTGGTCTTGCCGGATCCGTTGGGCCCGATCAGGCCGCAGATCTGGCCGGGGGCCACGTCGAAGGACACCCCGCCCAGCGCGAGGACGCCGCCGAAGCGCATCTTCACACCGGAAATGCGGAGCAGGGGGGTCGGGTCGGGAGGCATCAGGACCCGGTGCGCCAAAGTGCGGCGCCGGCTTGCGGCACGCGGCTGGTCATGGCCTCCCTCGACTTGCTGTAGCGTTCATCCGCCCAGAATGTTTGCCCGGCCCGTTTGCCTGGCGTGTTTGCCTGCCATCGTTGCAGTCGCGATCGACCGTCGCTGCGGAAAGTGACGAAGCGGACGGGGCAAGTCAACCGACCCCGAAATGCGCCTTCAGCCGCCGGATCGCTTCCTCCAGCACCTCGGGCTTCTTGCAGAATGCGAAGCGGGCGTAATGGCGCGGCGGGTCGGCGCCCTCATAGAAAGCGGTCACCGGGATCGCGGTAACCCCGGCCTTCTCGGTGATGTGGCGGCAGAAGGCGACGTCGTCGCCGTTGAACCCGGCGCGGGCGGCCAGCGGGGCGAAATCCGTGGTGATGAAATAGGTGCCCTGCGTCGGCAGCACGGTCAGCCCGACCTCGGACAGGCCGGCGGCGAGCTGGTCGCGCCGGTCCTGCAACGTGCTGGCCAGCGAGGCGAAATAGGCGTCATCCTTGCCCAGCCCCATCGCCACCGCGCGCTGCAGGTTGGGCGCGGTGGTGAAGGTCAGGTTCTGGTGCGCCTTCTGGATCAGCGGTGTCAGCGCCGGGGCGGCGGTGATGTAGCCGACCTTCCACCCGGTCAGCGAGAACGTCTTGCCCGCGCTGCCGATCCGCATCGACCGTTCCGCCATGCCGGGCAGGGTCATCAGCGGGATATGGCGGGCGCCGTCGAACGTGAGATGTTCATAGACCTCGTCGCAGATCGCATAGGCGTCGTGCCTGGCGACCAGCTCGGCGATGAAGCCCAGCTCCTGGGCGGTGAACACCTTGCTGCACGGGTTCATGGGGGAGTTGAACAGGATCGCCTTGGTCTTCGGACCGAACGCCGCCGCCATCTCGGCCCGCGGCAGGTCCCAGCGCGGCGGCGACAGGCGGACGATGCGCGGGATCGCGCCCAGCATGCGCACCACAGGGACATAGGTGTCGTACAGCGGCTCG
>CAYZKM010000183.1:0-8403 GCA_964478525.1 uncultured Bifidobacterium sp. | reverse complement strand
AACCGCCCGCCCTCGCCCTTGGGGCAGAAGCCCAGGTCTTCCAGGAACAGGATCGTGTTGATGGTGAAGGCGTCGTACAGCTGCGCCATCGCCATGTCGGACGCCTTCATCCCGGCCATGCGGTACGCCTGCCGCCCGGATTCGATGGCCCCCGTATGCGTCAGGTCCGGCATCGAGGTGATCGAGGCATGGGTGATCGACTGCCCGCAGCCCAGCACATGGACCGGCTTGCGCTTCATGTCCCGCGCCCGGTCCGCCGTCGTCATGACGATGGCCCCGCCGCCATCGGTGACCAGGCAGATGTCGCGCACGGTGAACGGGTAGGAGATCATCCGCGCGTTCAGCACGTCCTCGACCGCCAGGGGCTTCTTGTCCCACGCGACCGGATTGAGCTGCGCCCATTTGCGGGCGGCCACCGCGACCTCGGCCATCTGTTCCCGCGTGGTGCCGAATTCGTGCATGTGCCGGCTGGCGGCCATCGCATAGGCGGTGGCGGGCAGGAACGGCTTGTACGGCGTCTCATAGGCGTTGTATTCGCGCGCGCTGGCCGCCCGCCGCCCCACGGTGCGCTGCGTCGATCCGTAGGTGATCACCGCCACCGTGCACAGGCCGGCGGCCAGGGCGGCGGCCGCATGGGCGACATGCACCTCGAACGAGGAGCCGCCGACGATGGTCGAGTCGGTATAGGCGTTGGGCAGCCCCAGATACTCGACCAGGGACATGGCCGAGGTGCGGGCCTGTGTCGTGGCGCAGAACAGCCCGTCGACGTCCTTCAGCGCCAGACCGGCATCCTCCAGCGCGCGGTGGATGCCCTGTGCCATCAGATCGATCGGGTTCATCAGGGCGGCGACGGCGCCGAGGTCGGATTCGGCGGCGCCGACGATGGCGGCCCCGCCGCGGGTCAGGCCGTTCATCACGCGCCCTCCGACGGGGTGAACACGGGATAGGGGTCTTCATCCCCCTCGGGCTGGAACACGCGGAATTTCACCCGCATGCCGATCTTCACATCCATCGGCGCAATGTCCTCGACGCGGGTCATCAGCCGGAAGCCCTCGTCCATGTCCACCAGGCAGACATTGTACGGATCGCCCTTCTGCGGATGGGTCACCGTGGTGGCGTGGACCGTGCCCAGCCCCTTGCTGACCCGCCATTCCAGGTCGGCCTTGCCGGTGCCCGGGCTGATCACGCGCGGATAGAACACCGCCTTGTTCAGCGACGGGCTGAACTGATAGCCCAGCTCGCCGCGCTTCAGGTGGTCGAGATAGATGCTCAGGGGAGAGGCTGGGGCTTGCGCCATGGCGGATGGTTTCCTCGGCCGGTCGCCGCGTCACGGATGCGGCATTGATCAGCAGACCCTATCAATCGCCGGGAAGCCCGACAACCGCGGCCCCATCGCTGACGGCACGCCGGCCGCGTCGCAACATATGGACGCTTGCAGGATGCGGGGGACGCGCCCAAATTTCGGGCATGGCCCGTCATGATATCCCGAACGACCCCCCGCCGCTGGACCGGTTCCTGACCGGGCAGGTGCTGATCGCCATGCCCGCCATGGCCGATCCGCGCTTCGCCAGGACGGTGATCTATCTGTGCGCCCACACGCTGGACGGCGCGATGGGCCTGGTGCTGAACCGCCCGATCGTGAAGCCGACCTTCGACGAATTGCTGCGGCAATTGCAGGTCGCCCCGCTGCCGCCCGCACGCCAGGTGCGGCTGTGCGCCGGCGGGCCGGTGGAGAACGGGCGCGGCTTCGTGCTGCACACCGCCGACTGGACCGGGGAAGGCAGCCTGCGCGTCGATCCGGACCTGGCGCTGACCGCCAGCCTCGATGTGCTGAAGGTGATCGCCGAGGGCGGCGGACCGCGCGAGTGCGTGCTCGCCCTGGGCTATGCCGGCTGGGGGCCGGGGCAGCTGGACCGCGAAATCCAGGAGAATGCCTGGCTGTCCGCCCCGGCCGACGAACCCCTGCTGTTCGACGCCGATCACGACACCAAATGGCGGCGTGCCCTGGCCAAGCTGCATGTCGATCCGCTGCTGCTGTCCGACGCCGCCGGCCACGCCTGACCGGCAATCGCCGGGCGGTTAACGTTTCATCAGTGTCTGTCCGGTAGAACCGGGTCCGCCCTGGACCCTGCCCGGAGAACACCAATGATCACCTCCCCCGCCGCTCGGCTTGAAGACCCGCCGAGGCGGAATGCGATGGCATGGATCGTGGCGATCGGGGCAGGGACCGGGCCAGCCCGACCCTAGGCGGCGGCCATGCTGTTCGCCTCGTGCGGTTTCATCCTGGTCTTCCTGCCCGCGTCCCTGGCCGGCTTCGCGCTGGCGTGCCGGTGGTCGGCCCTGGCGGCGAAGCTGTGGCTGATCGCCGCGTCATTGCTGTTCTACGGCTGGTGGAACCCGGTCTTCATGCCGTGCCTGCTGGCGTCGGCCGCATTCAATGCCACCCTGGTGGCGCTGCTGCGGCGGGCCGACCATCGCGGCCTGGTGCTGGGCGTGGGCATCGCCGGCAATCTGGGGGCGCTGATCTGGTGCCGCTACCTCGCCGCGTGGCTGGCCGGGCTGGATGCCTGGTTCGGCACCGGGCTGACCATGGCCTGGCCGCTGGTGCCCCTGGGCATCAGTTTCTTCACCTTCACGCAGATCGGCTACCTGCTGGACTGCCATGCCGGCACCGAACCGCGCCGGCCGCTGGCGGACTACCTGCTGTTCGTGACCTTCTTCCCGAGCCTGGTCGCCGGCCCGATCCTGACGGGGCGCGCGATGATGCCGCAGATCCAGGCCGTGGGCCGGCAGGTCCGGGCCGAGGACCTGATGGCCGGCAGCGCGATCTTCCTGATCGGCCTGCTGAAGAAGACCGTGCTGGCCGATCCGCTGGCCATCCAGGTGGCGCAGGGCTTCGCCGCGGCCGAGACGCTGACGCTGCTGTCCGCGTGGCAGACGGCGGCAGCCTACTCGTTGCAACTGTATTTTGATTTCTCGGGATACTCCGACATGGCGGTCGGGGCCGGGCGCATGTTCGGCCTGGTGCTGCCGTGGAACTTCGCATCGCCCTACCAGGCGCGCAACGTGATCGCCTACTGGCAGCGCTGGCATATCAGCCTGACGCGCTTCTTCATGGTGACGCTGCATGCGCCGCTGACCATGGCCGCGATGCGCTGGCGGCGCGCCCGCGGCCTGCCCACCGACCGTGCGGCACAGCGGTCGGCCGGCGGGTTCCTGTCGATGCTGGCCATGCCTCTTGTGATGACGATGGTATTGGCGGGCGTATGGCACGGGGCCGGCACGACCTTCCTGGTGTTCGGCCTGCTGCACGCCGGGTATCTGGTGGCCAACCATGCCTGGCGCGTGTACCGGCCCGAACCGCCATCGGCGGCCTGGTATCGTCATGCCGGGGCCGTGGCGCTGACCTATCTGAGCGTTCTGGTGGCCTCCGTCTTCTTCCGCGCGCCGGACCTCGGCGCGGCCGTCGACGTTCTCGCCGGGATGGCAGGGGCGCGCGGTGTCGGGCCCGCGCCCGATGCGCGGGGATGGGCCGATCTCGGGACCCTCGGCGCGCTGTATGCGATCGTGTGGTTCATGCCGAACACGCAGCGCATCGTATCACCGGCCGCCTGGTCGTGGCGGCCCAGCCTTGGGTGGGCGATGGCGGCGGGATGCGCGGCGACGGTCGGGCTGCTGTCCATCGGCGGGTCCGCCGAGTTCCTGTATTTCCGGTTCTGATGCGCCCGGCGCGCTATTTCGCCGCGATGGGCGGGGCCGCCATCCTCGCGTTCCTGGTCCTGTGGGCCTGGATCGCCGCGATGCCGATGGCCTATCTGGACCCGGAATATCCGTACTGGGTCGCCAAGCAGCGCCACCTGGCCGATTGCGACCTTGGCGCCCTGGCGGTGCTGGGCGATTCCCGGGCCGCGGCCGGCATCCTGCCCGCCTTGCTGCCCATGCCGGCCACGAACCTCGCGGTCGGTGGCGGCAAGCCGATCGAGGCGCTGGTCGCTTTGCGCCGGATGCTGGCCTGCCCCGCTCCGCCGCGCCAGGTGGTGCTGTCGTTCGATATCGGCCATTTCATGACCCCCGACCTGTTCTGGGAACGATCGGTGAAGTTCGGCTTCGTCCGGCGCGCCGACCTGGCCGAGCTGGCTCGCCTGTCAGGGGAAACCGGGGACTGGTCGGTTCATGAGGCGCGTCAGACCGACGGGCTGCCCCCCGCGCTGCGGGCCGCCTTGTACGGCGTGCGTTTCCCGCCCCTGTATTTCGGCAGCCTGGCCAAGGGCGGCGGGTTTCTGCGGTGGTGGCGCAACCAGGCGGCATTGCGCGACGGGCTTGCCGCGCGCGGCCAGTATTTCTTCGGCCGCGCGGATGGATCGAGCGCGGTGGCCATGGATGGCGGCATCGCGCAATTCGTCCCGTCCCGCATCCTGGACCGGTATTTCGACACGCTGCTGGGCGAGCTCGATCGCCATGGGATTGCGGCCATGTTCGTGGCGATGCCGGTGAACCAGGCAACGGGCCAGGCCATCCGCCCGGCCGTGGTCGATGCGTTTCGCGCCTATCTGGCCGGCTATCAGGCGCGGTACCGGCGGTTCCATGTCGTGGGTCCGCTGATCCCGGCCTGGCCCGACCGCTGGTTCGGCGACGCGTTCTCCCACCTGAACCCGGCCGGAGCCGAGCGTTTCAGCCATTGGCTGGCGGCGTGCCTGCGGGATGGCGGCGCGGCCTGTCCGGGCCTGGCCGAGATGGCCCCCATGCGGCTGCTGTCGTCGGTGGATTGAACGGGAGAGCCCGGGCGCATTACCGGCTGCAGGCGGCCCCGCCCAGCACGCAGAATGACGCACAGTACGGATGGTTCAGCGCAACCGGCACCGCTGCCTGGCGCAGCGTGCGTCCGAGCTCGAAGCGCGCATCATAGGCCAGCAGCGTGCAGGCCAGCACCGCCGGGTGCGCGGCGTCCTTCCGCTTCACCACCATGCGGGCCGAGGCGCACATCACGTCATCGGGTGATTTATGCAGGATTCCCCAGCAGGCGGTGGTGATCTCCGGCACGTCGCGCTGGCGGTCCATCTCGGGGAACAGCATCAGCCGCACCGGGTCCTGTGCATCGACCGTCACGCCCAGCGCGGCGAACAGGCGGGCATAGCCGGCGCGCACCGCCTCGTCGGGCTCCAGCGTGAAGCGGCGGCCGGCGACATCCAGCGCGAAGCCGTTGCGGGACAGCCATTCCAGCCCCTCGATCGTGCCGCCCCAGCTGCCCTCCCCCCGCTCGGCTTCATGCACCGCCGCCGTATAGTGATCCAGCGACACGCGGATGCGCAGCCGCTCGCCATACCGGGCCCGCAGGTCCAGCAGGGCGGGCCGGCGGTGGCGCATCGGCGTCATGGCATTCGTCAGGACCAGGGCGTGCAGGCCGCGGGACAGGACATCGTCCAGCATCGCGATGATGTCGGGGTTCATGAAGGGCTCGCCGCCCGTGAAGCCGATCAGCCGCGTGGGCAGCCCGTCGCGCGCGATCTCGTCCAGATACGCCGCCACATCGGCACGCGTCAGATAAGCCAGGCGGTCGTTGCGCGGCGATGATTCGATATAGCAATTGCCGCAGGTCAGGTTGCACAGCGTGCCGGTGTTGAACCACAGCGTATCCAGCGCGCGCAGGGCAACGGTTGCCCGTGTCTCCCCCTTGGCGGTGACCACGGGGTCGCGGAACTTCGCGGGATCGAGGCGAGCGATAGCTGGTGTCGCGTGGTCCATGGGTCTCTTTCGCGCGGCGGCCCCGAAACATGTGGCCGCGCGGCGGGCCGTGGCAAGCCCGGCGCGCGGACGCGGCATCGTGGTCGGGTGCAGGCAGGCCGACGGATGGTTCAGCCGCCCGCCTTCAACGTGGCCAGCTCCTTGCGCAGGGCGCGCATCTCCTCGAACCGCGCGGTGCCGTCGCGCATGATCGCGGCGATGCCGGTCATGCGTCCGGCAGCATCGGCGAAGGGGACGATGGTGAACTCGACCGACAGCCGGGAGCCGTCCTTGCGGATGGCGGGCACCGACAGGACCTGCCCGTCGCCATAGCGCGTCTGCCCGGTGCGCATCGTGTCGTGATAGCCGGTCCAATGGCGGGCGCGCAGGCCTTCGGGGATGATGATGTCCAGGGACTGGCCGATGGCCTCGGCCTCGGCATAGCCGAACAGGCGCGCGGCTCCCTTGTTCCAGTAGCGGATCATCCCGTCGGCATCGGCATGGACGATGGCGTCGGGCATGCCATCCACCAGTGTGCGGGCGAATGCATCCAGTTCAAGTGCCATGATCGGTGGGTCCTGCTGCGAGGGAGGGGCGCCGCTCGGTCAGGATGATGTCCATCGGGATGTCGTGCGGCTGTGGGAAGATCGTGTCGAGGAGGGCGAACTCCATCCCGACCCCGACGGCGAACGGGCGTGGTGAGGCAGCGGCCAGGGTGCGGTCGAAATACCCGCCGCCATAGCCGAGACGGTAGTTCGCGGTATCGAACCCGACCAGCGGTGCGATGATCAGATCGGGCAGGACGGGATGGCGTTCGGCCGGCACGGGGATGTTCCAGAATCCCTTGGCCATCGCCGAGCCGGGTGTCCATAGCCAGTATTCCAGAGGGGTCTTGGGGGTGACGACGACGGGCAGGCACAGGGCCGGACCGCCGGCGGCGGCCGTTGCGCGGGCCCAGTCCAGCAGGTTGGGTTCCAGCCGGATGGGCCAGTAGAAGCCGATCGCGCGGGGCTTGCGCTGTGCGACCAGCCGGTCGAGCGCGGCGGTGATCAGCGCGGTGGCCGCGGCGCGGTCATCGTGCGGAATGGTCTGGCGACATGCGAGAAGCCTGGCCCGCTGCGCGCGCCGCCAGGCCGTAAGGTCGGCCTCCATCCGGGGCGGTGTGTTGTCGGCCTGGTCCGTTGGACTCTCCATAAATTGCAAATTATATGCATCTTCACCGAAAGGTAAAGGCAGGAACCGGTGCGATCCTGTCAGGCGATGGCCGGCCGCAGGCGCGCGACCTCCTCCATCTGCCGTTCATGATCGCCGGCGAAGCGCAGCATCAGATGGCTGGCGCCGGCATCGGCATAGGATTTCAGCCAGGCCCCGAGACCGTCCCGCGGTCCCGCATAGCAGGCCTGCCGACGGCGCAGCACGGCGGCGGGCGCGCTGTAATACGCCTCCAGGAAGGCATCGAGGCGGACATTGGCCTTGGCGGCGTCGTCATCGAGGGCGATGGTGAGATACATCGCCCCGGTCATGGCGTCGGCGTCCCGGTCCTCGGCGCGCGCGGTGGCCTTGATGTCGGCCCATTGGGTGGCGAAGGTTTCCGGCGACGGGGCGATCGGGAACCAGCCGTCGAAGAATTTCCCGGCGCGGTCCAGGCTGGCCTTCAGGTTGCCGCCGATCCACAGCGGCGGGCCGCCGGCGCGATACGGCGTGGGCGCCAGCGTGCCCGCCCGCACCTGCCATCGCCCGTCCCAGTCGACCGGCTGGCCGGTCCACAGCGCCTTCATCAGGCGCAGCCCTTCCATCATCCGTCCGACGCGCTTGTCGAACGGCACGCCCGCGGCGGTGAACTCGGCGCGGATCGACGGCGCGTCGGCGGCGATGCCGACGCCCAGGATGAAGCGGCCCTCGCTGACCTGGTCCAGCGTCGCGACCTGGTGTGCCAGCACGACCGGATTGCGCAGCGCCGGCAGCAGGACGGCCGTGCCGAGTTCCACCCCCGGCACGCGGCCGGCGACGCCGGCCAGCAGGGTCAGCGGATCATGGCGCGGACGGGCCAGCAGCGAGTCGCCGACCCAGATCGAGTCGAACCCCAACCCCGCCGCGCGTTGCGCCAGGGTCAGAAGAGGGCCGGTTTCCGGCCGGCCCTCCATGATCCGTTCCCGGGTGGGCAGCAGGTAGCCGAGTTTCGGTGCCATCCGATCAGCCGCCCATCCGGTGTTTCAGCTCGGCCCACCGGTCGATGATCGGCATGATCCTGTCGCGCCCCTCGGCCGGCAGGGTGAACACCACGCGGTCGATGCCGATCTCCTCGCAGTATTTCAGGCGGTCGATCTCCTCGGGGACGCGGAAGATGGTGATCGGCAGGCTGGCCAGGTCGCGCCCGGCCTCGGTCGCCATCTGGCGGAACTTGCCGATCAGCACGCCGACGCCATCCTTTTCCAGCCGGTCGGCGCGGGGGATCCAGCCGTCGCCGTAGCGGATCGCGCGCCTGGCGGCATAGGGGAAGGCGCCGCCGACGATGATGGGCGGGTGCGGGTTCTGATACGGCTTGGGCCACTGCTTCATCTTGTCGAAGTTCACGAATTCGCCGTGGTACTCGGGTTCCTCCTGCGCCCAGATGGTCTTCATCGCCTCGATCCGCTCGCGCGCCAGCTTGTGGCGAGAGGCGAACGCGGTGCCGTGATTCTC
>CAYZKM010000182.1:0-8408 GCA_964478525.1 uncultured Bifidobacterium sp. | reverse complement strand
GACACGACGCAAGCACAATCACAGGGCGGAGGGGACAATGTCTTTGGAAATGACATCTAGCCGCCGCTATTCCGCCGCCATCATCGGCAGCTTCCCCCCAGTCACCAGCCGCCCGGCCTCGGCCGCCGGCATCGGGCGGCCGAACAGGTATCCCTGCCCGTATGTGCACCCCAGCTCCCGCAGGCGCTGCGCCGCTGCCGGGTCCTCGATCCCCTCGGCCGTCAGTTCCAGCCCCAGCGCGCGGCCCAGGCCGATGATCGCCGCGACATAGCGCGCGCTGTCCTCGTCCCTGTCCAGCGCCGTCATGAAGGTCTTGTCGATCTTCACCTTGTCGAACGGCAGTTCCCGCAAGTGATAGATGCCGGAAAACCCGGTGCCGAAATCGTCCAGCGCCACCGTCACGCCCTGCGCCCGCAGCCCGTCCAGCACGCCGCGCGCGACGCGGGAATCGTTGATCAGCGCGTCCTCGGTGATCTCGATCTCCAGACGAGACCCATCGACGCCCCAGCGCTGCAGGATGGTGCGCACATCGTCGGGCAGCGACTCGTCCTGCAGTTCCCGCGGCGAGATGTTGACCGAGAACCGGATCTCGGCCGGCCAGAAGCGCGCCGCGGCGCAGGCCTCGGACAGGATGGTCGCGAACACCGCGGCCGACAGCCCGATCTCCTCCACCAGGGGCAGGAACCGCAGCGGCGGCAGCACCCCGCGGATCGGATGTTCCCAGCGCGCCAGCACCTCGAACCCCACCACCCGGGAATCCGACAGGCGCACCAAAGGCTGGAAATACGGCACGATCTCGCCGGCCGCGATGGCGCCGCGCAGATCGGCCTTCAGCTCGGTATCCAGCGCCAGCTCCTCGCTCATGCGCCGTTCGAAGAAGCGATAGCAATGCCCGCCCGCCTGCTTGCCGTGCGCCATCGCGATATCGGCCAGCCGCAGCAGGGACGTGGCGTCATCGCCGTCGCGCGGGCTGACGGCGATGCCGATCGTGGCGCTGACATCCAGCGTCATGTCGCCGATGCGAACCGGGTCCGAGATCACCCGCAATATGTCCCGCGCCCGCGCCGCCACGCGCGTATCGTCGTCCGAGGAGCACAGCACGGCCGCGAACTCGTCCGCGCCCAGGCGTGCAACGATCGGTTCCCGTGCCAGTTCGGCGGCCAGGCGGAACCCGACCTCGCGCAGGATCGCATCGCCGATCGCATGGCCATACAGGTCGTTGAACGGCTTGAACCGGTCCAGGTCGATGAACAGCACGGCCAGGGCCGTCGTCGTTGCCAGCAGGTTGCCGACCGTGTTCAGGAAGCTGGTGCGGTTGGCGAGCCCGGTCAGCGGGTCCGTCAGCGTCAGGCTCGCCAGCCGCTCGGCCGCCTCGGCCAGGCGCTGTTCGGCCACCACCCGGCGCGTCACGTCCCGGAACACGATGACCCGCCCGCCGGCGGGGTCCGCCGCGCCGGACCCGGGCCCGGAAAACGCCGGCCGGCACCGCGCCTCGACCCAGATCACCATCCCGTCGCGGTGACGCAGCCGGATCGTCGTCTCCTGGTTCGGCTGCACGCGTAGGACGGTGCGGACGACGGCATGCGGGCCGTACTCTTCCCCGGCATCGGCCTGCGCCATGGCGGCGGCGTCGATCAGGTCCACCGGTTCGTGGCCCAGCGTCACGCCCGCGGACGGCGAGACGAAGACCAGCTGCCCTGCCCGGTCCAGGCAGAACACCACGTCGGACACCAGTTCGCCGGCGTCCTGCATCAGACCGACCCGTTCCGCCTGCGCCACCCGCGCATTCGCCAGCGCCCATTGCGATGCGGCCAGCGCGTCGCGCAATCCGCGCCCCCGCCGGCGCGCCACCGCGATCGCGCCGCCAAGCGCGACCGCGCCCGCCAGCGACGCCAGGCCCAGCAAGGCCGGCAAGCCAGCCATCACGGGCCGATGCCCGGGTTCGGCGGATCCGGGTTCGGCGGATCGGTCATCGGTGCACCCGGCGGGCAGGCCATGCGAAGCATCCTTGATCCATGCCCGAAGCGTCAGGGCCGGCGGCAGCATGCCCGCCAAAAGATGAACGAGTTGCTAACGCCGGCGGATTTAATCCGTCCGGCCGGGATCGAATCGTGCTCTTGACTCCGCCGCGCGGCGGGTCTGCCATCCGGGGTTCAAGCGCTGGACCAGGACCCTTGCCGCATCTCTCCATGCACAGCCCCGTCGGCGACATCACCGTGTTCGAGGAGGACGGCGCGATCGTCGCGCTCGACTGGGGCTGGACCGAAGCGCAGACCGAGACCCCGCTGCTGGCCCGCGCCCGCGACCAGCTGGATGCCTATTTCGATGGTACGCTCACGCATTTCGACCTGCCGCTGGCCCCATCGGGCACGCCATACCGGCAACGCGTGTGGCAGGCGCTGTGCGACATCCCCTATGGCGAGACCCGAACCTATCTCGATATCCAGCGGGTTGCCGGCGGCAGCCCCCGTTCGGTCGGCCAGGCCAACGGGTCGAACCCGATCCCGCTGATCATCCCCTGCCACCGGGTCGTTGCCAGCGGACATCTGGGCGGCTACTCCGGCGGCGACGGGCTTGCCACCAAGCGCTGGCTGCTGGCGCTGGAAAGCCCGACCCAAACCTTGCTCTGAACCGACGCGTTCCACGGAGACTGACATGACGCACGCCATTCGCATCCACGCCAATGGAGGCCCGGAGGTGATGAAATGGGAGTCCGTGCCGACTCCCGAACCCGGACCGGGCGAGGCCCTGATCCGGCACGGCGCCGTCGGGCTGAACTATATCGACGTCTATTTCCGCACCGGCCTCTACAAGGCGCCCAACATGCCGCTGGTGATCGGGCAGGAGGGGGCCGGGACGGTGATTGCCGTCGGGCCGGATGTCACCTCGGTGAAGGTCGGGGACCGCGTCGCCTATGCCGGCCCGCTGGGCTCGTATGCGACCGAGCGGGTGATCCCGGCCGACCGGCTGGTGAAGATGCCGGATGCGATCAGCTTCGAGACCGGGGCTGCGATGATGCTGCAGGGCATGACCGCGCAATACCTGCTGCGCCGCACCTACAAGGTGCAGCCGGGCAACACGATCGTGGTGCATGCCGCGGCCGGCGGCGTCGGGCTGATCATGTGCCAATGGGCCAGGCATCTGGGCGCCACGGTGATCGGCGTGGTGTCGAACGAGGAAAAGGCCGCGCTGGCCCGTGCCCATGGAGCCGAGCATACGGTTGTCGGGTATGGGGAGCTGGTGGCGAAGGTGAAGCATCTGACCGGGGGGGCCGGCGTGCCCGTCGTCTATGACAGCGTCGGCAAGGACACGTTCGGCGTCAGCCTGGACTGCCTGGCGCCGCTGGGCCTGATGGTCAGCTACGGCAATGCGTCGGGCCCGGTGCCGCCGCTGGATATCGGCATCCTGGCCGCCAAGGGCAGCCTGTTCCTGACCCGCCCGTCGCTGGCGACCTACACGTCGAAGCGGTCCGACCTGGAAACCGTCGCCGCCGACCTGTTCGACGTGGTGGCCAAGGGCGCGGTGAAGATCCAGGTCAACCAGACCTTCGCCCTGAAGGATGCCGCGCAGGCGCATATCGCCCTGGAAGCCCGCAAGACCACGGGCAGCACCGTGCTGCTGCCGTGATGCGGCCCGGCACCGGGCGTCATCGCGACCCCGGTGCCGGACCAGCCTCTACAGCCCCATCGCGCGGCGCATGAAGAACCGCTTCAGCGGCGGCGCGCGGTGGACCGCGGCGATGCCCAGGTCCCGCGCCAGGCGCAGCACCGGATTGTCCGAGCTGAACAGCCGGTCCAGCGCGTCGGTCATCACCAGCATGGCCACGTTGTCGGGCCGGCGCAGCCGCTGATAGCGGGCCAGCAGGGCCGGGCCGCCGGGGTCCTCGCCGCGGTCGACGGCCTCGATCACCAGGTCGGCGAGCGTGATCGCATCCTGCAGGCCCAGGTTCAGCCCCTGCCCCGCGATCGGATGGATGCCGTGCGCCGCATCTCCGGCCAGGACCAGGCGCGTGTCGGTGTAGCGGTGCACCAGCATGGCCGACAGAGGGTAGCTCCACCGGCGGCCCACCGTGCGGATGGCACCGAAATGCCCGTTCAGCCGCAGCGCGATCTCGGCGGCGAAGCGGTCCTCGTCCAGCGCCATGATCCGTTCTGCCGTCGCCGTCCGCTCGGTCCACACGATGGCCGACACATTCGCCGCTCCCCCCGCCTCGGCATCCGCGCTTGGTCCCATCGGCAGGACCGCGAACGGGCCGGCGGGCAGGAAATGCTCCAGCGCCGTGCATTCATGCGCCAGCTCATGGCTGATGGCGCAGACGATGCCGGTCTGGCCATAGGGCAGCCGGGTCACCGGAATGCGGGCCTGCGCGCGCAGCGGCGATTGCCGTCCTTCCGCGGCGACGACCAGGCGCGCGGCCAGGGTCGGACCGCCGGCGATGCGGATGGTCGCGCCGTCGTGCTGGCGCTGGACGGTGGCCTCGGCCGGAGCATGCACCGACAGCGCCGGCAGGGTGCGCATATGCGCGTTCAGTGCGCGGCGGATGGTCCGCGCCTCGATCATCCAGCCGAACGGGCCGGCATCGTCGCCGGCTTCGCGGTGATCGAAATGCAGGTACAGGCACGAGGCGGGGCGACCGACCTTGCCGTCGCTGACCCGGATTTCCAGGATCGGGGCGGGCGGTTCGGGCAGGACGTCCCACAGCCCCGATTCGGACAGCAGGCGGCGCGACCCCGCGGCGATGGCATAGGCGCGGCCGTCGAAGGCCGGATGCTCCATCGGCGGCAGCGCGGCGCGGTCGATGACGGCGGTGCGGATGCCCGCGGCGGCCAGCCGGCAGGCCAGCGCCCCGCCGACGGGGCCGGCGCCCATGATGCAGACATCGACCTCGGTCGTTTCAGCCATTGAAATGCCTCGAATCAAGGCAGCGCCTCGGACGCCACCGGCGGGTAGAACTCGGACAATACGCCGGCATCTGCCACGCCCGGATGCAACCGGCACTGCCCAATCCGGCAGCAGCCCCGACTTGCGGGTTCGGCGCACCGGGTCCGGCGCCCCGTTCCTCCGGCACGTTTGCAGTGCCGGCGCCGAGTTTAGTGATCCCGCCCGCGAAAGTCTCCGCCCCCCGGGGAAACCCTGTCCGACATGGCGGGAATGGCACGGTTCTTGATCTTCGCCGCCCCGCTGCCGGCAGCGAATGTCCGGCGGGCCGCAAGGGGAAGCCGCAATGCAGAATGTCGATCCGGGCGATACCGCCTGGGTACTGGTCAGCACGATCCTGGTCCTGCTGATGACCATCCCGGGCCTGGCCCTGTTCTACGCCGGCATGGTGCGCAAGAAGAACGTGCTGGCGATCATGATGCAGTCGTTCAGCCTGTGCGCGGCGATGACGGTGGTCTGGATGATCGCCGGGTATTCGCTGGCGTTCACCAATGGCAATAGCTGGATCGGCGACCTGTCGCGGGTGTTCCTGAACGGGCTGGGCGATGCCTGGGACAAGGCGTTCACGCTGGGCGCGGGGCTAGCCGTGGCGCAGCCCACCACGATCCCCGAATCGGTCTTCCTGATGTTCCAGATGGCCTTCGCCATCATCACCCCGGCGGTGGTCACCGGCAGCTGCGCCGACCGGATGAAGTTCTCGGCCATGCTGGTGTTCTTCACCCTGTGGTCGCTGGTCGTCTACGCCCCGCTGGCGCACTGGGTCTGGCACCCGGGCGGCTGGATGGCGGCAATGGGCGTGGCCGATTTCGCCGGCGGCCTGGTGGTGGAGATCAATTGCGGCTTCACCGGCCTGGTCTGCGCCATCGTCCTGGGCCGCCGCCTGGGCTATGGGCACGAGAACATGGCGCCGTGGAACCTGGCCTATGCGGTGATCGGCGCCTGCCTGCTGTGGGTGGGCTGGATGGGCTTCAACTCGGGCGGCGCGCTGGGGTCCAACGGGCGGGCGGGCATGGCCGTGCTGGTCACGCAGATCGCCGCGGCCGGAGCCACCATGTCCTGGACCTTCGCCGAGTGGTTCCTGCGCGGCAAGCCGTCGGTGCTGGGCGCGATCTCGGGCGCGGTAGCGGGCCTGGTGGCGATCACCCCGGCGTCGGGCTTCGTGCTGCCCGGCCCGGCGCTGGGCATCGGCCTGGTGGCGGGGGCGGTGTGCTTCTGGACCGCGACCTTCCTGAAGCAGATGCTGCGCTATGACGACAGCCTGGACGCGTTCGGCGTGCACGGCGTGGGCGGGATCATCGGCACGCTGGCCACCGGCTGGTTCGCCTTCGGCCCACTGACCGCGACGAAGGAGGCGCCGAGCGGCACTTATGTCGGGGGCTTCCAGTTACTGGGTGTGCAGGCGTTCTGCATCGTCGTCACCATCGTCTTCGTCGCCGGGGCAAGCTGGGTGCTGCTGAAGCTGACTGACCTGGTAGTCGGCCTGCGCGTCACCACCGAGGAGGAGCGCGAAGGCCTGGACATCGTCCTGCACGGCGAGCAGGTGTTCTGATCCGCCGGGGGGACGGCCGCGTCCCCCCGCCCCTGGCCGGAAGAAAGACCCTTCATTTTCCATAGGGTTCCGGGCTATCGTTGCATCGACACGCGAACCCCGCGCGAGGTGCAGGAACCGATGGCTGTCCGATCCCCCCCGATGGAGGCCCGCCGGCTCGCCTCCCCGGCGCTGAAGGCGCTGATGTCCCGTCGGACCGCCGAATTCGGCGGCATCGCGCTTGCCCTGCTCGGCCTCGCGATCCTGGTCATGCTGGTCAGCTACGACCCGCGCGACCCCTCGCTGAACACCGCCACACCCCGGCGCGCCAACAACATGCTGGGCACGCCCGGGGCGATGGTCGCGGACCTGCTGCTGCAGGGGTTCGGCGTGGCCGGCGTGCTGCCATCGCTGGCGCTGCTGGCCTGGGCGTGGCGCATCGGGTCGCATCGCGGCGTCGGCAGCATGGCGGTGCGGCTGGCCGCGCTGGTCTCGGCGCTGCCGGTGCTGGCCGCCGTCTTCGCGTTCCTGCCGACCCCGCCGGGGCTCGCCTGGCCGTCGCTGGCCGGGTTCGGCGGCGCGGTCGGGCACGTCCTGTCGATCGCCGGCATCGACATCGCCCGCTCGGTCCTGGGTCCGCTGGGCCCGGTCGCGGCAGGGGCGGTCATGGGCATCGCCGCCGTCGCGCTGACCCTGCTGACGCTGGGGCTGTCGGCCGGGGAATGGCGCACCGCCGGCTGGGCGGCGCGCCGTGTCGCGGGCGCATCCATGACCGGCGGGCGCGGCCTGGCATCGGCCGCGATGCGCGGTGCCGGCACCATCCGCCCGCCCTCGGCCTGGATTTCCACCCTGACCCGCAGCGGCCCGGCGATGCCGCCGGACGATGCCGCCGGTGGCGCGCGGCCCGAGGCCAGGCAGCCGGCCCGCCCGCCGGTGATGCGCCGCAGCGCCCCGCCGCCGGCGCCCGACGCGGACGACGACGATGATGCCGGTATGGCGAAGCCGGCGCCGGTGATCGCGCCGCCCGTGGTGAAACGCGACCAGGCCAAGCCGGCCAGGCCGACACAGGGACGGCTGGAACTGTCCGAGCCGGGCTGGCGCTTCCCCGACCTGTCGCTGCTGGTCGCGCCACCCGCCCGCGCCGGCACAGGGCCCAGCGAGGACGCGCTGCAGGCCAATGCCCGCCTGCTGGAAACCGTGCTGGACGATTACGGCGTGAAGGGCGCGATCGTCGAGATCCGCCCGGGCCCCGTGGTGACTCTGTACGAGCTGGAACCCGCCCCGGGCATCCGCAGCGCCCGCGTCATCGGCCTGGCCGACGACGTCGCGCGCAGCCTGTCGGTGACCGCGGTGCGCATCGCCACCGTGCCGGGCCGCAACGTGATCGGCATCGAGGTGCCGAACGCCAAGCGGGAGACCGTGTATCTGAGCGAGATCCTGACCAGCGAGGAGTTGCAGAAGCACGCCGGGCGGCTGTCGCTGGCCCTGGGCAAGGATATCGGCGGCACCACGGTCGTCGCCGACCTGGCGCGCATGCCGCACCTGATGATCGCGGGCACCACCGGGTCGGGCAAATCCGTCGGCGTGAACGCGATGATCCTGTCGCTGCTGTACCGCCTGTCGCCCGACCAGTGCCGGCTGATCCTGATCGACCCGAAGATGCTGGAACTGTCGATCTATGAAGGCATTCCGCACCTGATGGCCCCGGTAGTGACCGAGCCGGCCAAGGCCGTCACCGCACTGAAATGGACCGTGCGCGAAATGGAGCGCCGTTATCGCGCCATGAGCCAGTTGGGCGTGCGCAATGTCGGCGGATACAACGACCGCGTGGCCGAGGCGCGCGCCAAGGGCGAGGTCGTGACCCGCCGCGTGCAGACCGGCTTCGACCCCGATACCGGCCGCCCGACCTTCGAGGAACAGCCGCTGGCCCTGGAACCGCTGC
>CAYZKM010000181.1:0-8461 GCA_964478525.1 uncultured Bifidobacterium sp. | reverse complement strand
ACATGCGGGTCAGTTCCTTGTCCTGGAAGTGCGACCGCCATGCCAGGATCTTCAGCTTGCTGGCGTCGGAATCGTCGGGGTTCTCGCAGAACGCCTGGGCGTTGGAGTTCGGGTCGAAATAATCCGAACCCCACACCAGCAGCGCCAGCTGATGCTGGCGCGCGCGGGTCTTGGTGATGACCTGCTTCTGCTCGCCCGGCAGCAGGTTCACGGTGATGCCGATCTGCTTCAGGTCGGCCTGGATCGCCTGCGCGATGTCCGAGATCGGTGAGGCCGAGATATAGTCCATCGTCACCGAGAACCCGTTCGGCAGCCCCGCCTGCGCCATCAGCGTGCGCGCCTTGCCCAGGTTCTTCTGGAATGGCTGGTCGTTCGCCGCGCCCGGCAGGCCCTTCGGCAGGAAATGCTGGTCCACGCTCCAGGTTCCCGGGGTGATGTTGCGGGCGATGGCGTCGTAGTCGATCGCCCATTTGATCGCCTGCCGCACCTCGGGCTTGGCCAGCTCCGCCATCGCCTGGTTCATCGGGATATACATCGACGTCGCCTGGCCGGACGAGGTGATGCCGAACTCCTTCTTCGCCATCAGCGATTTCAGCTGGTCCGCCGTCAGGTCGCGGGCGATGTCCGCGTCGCCCTTCTGCAGCATCAGCAGCTGCGTGGCCGGTTCGGCGACATGCTTCACCACGATCCGCCTGGCCCCGACCTTGATGGCGGAATGCGGGTTCGCATCGGCGATCATGCTGTCCGACGCCTGCCATGACGTCAGCCTGTACGGCCCCGCGCCGGCGGTGCGGGTCTTCAGCCAGGCATTGCCCATGTCGCCGTTGGTGGCGTTCGCCATCACCACGGCCTTCTCGACAACCGAGCCGACATTGGCCGACAGGCAGTACAGCACGAAGCTGGTCGCCCGTACCTCGGCGAGCTTCATCTCGACCGTCGTTTCATCGACGGCGCGGATCATCTGCTCGACATTGTCTTTCGTGAAACCGAATTGCGTCAGGATGAAGCCCGGCGTCTTGTTCAGGATCACCACGCGCTGCAGGGAAAACGCGACATCCTCGGCGGTCACCGGCTTGCCGCTGTCGAACCGGCCATCCTTGCGCAGCTTGAAGGTGAAGGTCAGGCCGTCGGGGCTGACCTTCCAGCTTTCCGCCAGGTCGCCGGCCAGTTCGTTGCTGCGCGTCGGATGCGGGCGCACCAGCAGGCGATAGCAGTTGGCGTCCATCTCGTTGTTACTGAACTCATAGGATTCGGCTGGATCGAAGCTGATGATGTCGTCGATCTGCTTGACCATCACGATCACGCCCTTGGGCGTCGCCGCATGGGCCGAGGGGAGGATCAGCGGGGCGGCGAGCGTGGTCGCCGAGGTGGCAAGCAGCGTACGACGGGTCAGCATCGATGGAACTCCGTTGCGTGGTCGCGGCACTTTGCCAAGGCTTCCCCTGGCGCGCTAGGCTCCTCGCCCATGAGCACTGGTGAATTCCGGGCCTCGGTCTGCCCGCATGACTGCCCCTCGACTTGCGCCCTGTCGGTCGAGGTGCTGGACGGCAATCGCATCGGCGCGGTGCGCGGTGCGGCGGACAACAGTTATACGGCCGGGGTGATCTGCGCGAAGGTCGCGCGCTATGCCGAGCGAATTCATCATCCGGACCGGTTGACCCATCCGCTGCTGCGGGTGGGTCCGCGCGGATCGACGCAGTTCCGCCGCATCGGCTGGCCGGAGGCGCTGGACCGCATCGCCGGGCAGTTCGCCGACGTGACGGCACGGCACGGATCGGAGGCGGTGTGGCCGTTCTTCTTCGCCGGCACGATGGGCCTGGTGCAGCGTGACGGGATCAACCGGCTGCGCCATGTGATGCGCTACTCCCGCCAGAAGATGACGATCTGCACCTCGCTGCCGGAAACCGGCTGGACCGCCGGGCATGGCGCGCAGCGCGGCACCGACCCGCGGGAGATGGCGAAGTCGGACCTGATCGTGGTGTGGGGCGGCAATCCCGTCTCGACCCAGGTCAATGTCATGACACATGTCACGCGGGCGCGGAAGGAACGCGGCGCGAAGCTGGTGGTGATCGACCCGTACCGCACGCCGACCGCGCAGACGGCGGATATGCACCTGGCCCCGCGCCCCGGCACCGACGGCGCCCTGGCCTGCGCGGTGATGCATGTGCTGTTCCGCGACGGCTACGCCGACCGCGCGTACATGGCACGCTATGCCGACTGCCCCGACCGGCTGGAAGCGCACCTGGCCACGCGCGATCCGGCATGGGCGTCGGCCATCACCGGACTGGCGGTGCACGAGATCGAAGCCTTTGCGCAGCTGTATGGCCGGACGCAGCGCAGCTTCATCCGGGTGGGCTACGGCTTTGCGCGCAGCCGCAACGGCGCGGCCAACATGCATGCCGTCACCTGCCTGCCGGTGGTGACCGGCGCCTGGCAGCACGAGGGCGGCGGCGCGCTGTGGTCGAACCGCGGCATGTACGGCTGGAACAAGACCCTGATCGAGGGGCTGGACGCCGTCGATACACGCATCCGGACACTGGACATGAGCCGCATCGGCAGCGTGCTGACCGGCGACCGGTCGGAACTGCGGGACGGGCCGCAGGTGCACGCGATGCTGATCCAGAACCAGAACCCGCTGACGGTCTGCCCCGACAGCAACCGGGTGCGGCGCGGCTTCTCGCGCGACGACCTGTTCGTGGCGACGCACGAGCAGTTCATGACGGAAACCGCGCGCTGGTCCGACATCGTGCTGCCGGCGACGATGTTCCTGGAACATGACGACATCTACCAGGCCGGCGGGCACAGCCACATCATGATCGGCCCCAGGCTGATCGACCCGCCGGGCGAATGCCGGTCGAACCACGAGGTGCTGCAGGGCCTGGCGTCCCGCCTCGGCGCGCAGCATCGCGGGTTCGAGATGACGGCGATGGAGATCATCGACGAGACGCTGCGGATGTCGAAGCGCCCCGATGCGGCGACGGTGCTGCGGGAGAAATGGCTCGACGTGATGGTGCCGTTCCGGGACGCGCACTACCTGAACGGCTTCGCCACGCGGGACAGGCGCTTCCATTTCGCGCCCGACTGGGCAGCACTGGGCGATCTGCACGCGCAGATGCCCGCCCTGCCCGACCATATGCGCGCGATCGACGACGTCGCCCCCGACCGTCCGTTCCGCCTGGTCACCGCGCCGGCGCGATCGTTCCTGAACACGTCGTTCACGGAAACGCCAAGCGGCCGCAGGCGCGAGGGGTGGCCGACGGTGCTGATGCACCCGGAGGATGGCCGCCGCCTGGAGGTGCAGGATGGCGGGCGCGTCCGCCTGGGCAACGCGCGCGGCGAGGTCATCCTGCACGCGAAATATGCCGAGGGGATGCAGGAGGGCGTGCTGGTCGCGGAATCCGTCTGGCCAAGCGAGTGCTTCGAGGGCGGGATCGGCATCAATGCGCTGACCAGCGACGATCCCGGGCCCCCTTTCGGCGGGGCCGTGTATCACGACACCGCGGTCTGGATGCGCGCCGCGGAAGCCGAGCTTCGCCTGGCGGCCGAGTAGCTCGGTCGCCGCCGGGTCACTCGCCCTTCAGGCGGGTCCTGATCTGGTCCACCTGCGTCCAGTCATCGACCGCGATCGAGAAATGCCCCTTGCCGCGGACATTGACCTTCAGGCGCACCTTCAGGCCCAGGAACCGGGTCAATTCCTGCTCCATCGCCTCCAGATCGGCGTCGGGCGGCGCCTTCCTGCCGGTGGGCTCGGACGCATTGTCGCGCAGCACCATCGCCTCGGTCTGGCGCACCGACATGCCGCGATCCAGGATGCGGGTCATCGCCGCCTCGGGCGCGGGGTGGCTGACCAGCGCCCGCGCGTGCCCGTAGCTCAGCTTGCCTTCGCGCACGTGCTTCTGCACGGGCTGGGGCAATTGCAGCAGGCGCAGGAAGTTGGTGATGTGCGAACGGGATTTCCCGATCGCATAGCCCATGGCCTCATGCGTGAACTCGAATTCCTCGATCAGCCGCTGGAATCCCTCGGCCTCCTCGATCGGGTTCAGGTCCTGGCGCTGCAGGTTCTCGACGATGGCGGCGGCCGCCGAATCGCGGTCGGTCATTTCCCGCAGATAGACCGGGACCTCGTGCAGCCCGGCCAGGCTCGCCGCGCGCCAGCGACGCTCCCCCGCCACGATCTGGTATCGCTGGGGATCGGCCGGATCCGGGCGCACCAGGATCGGTTGCAGCAGGCCCTGGGCGCGGATGGATTCGGCAAGCTCCTCCAACTGCTCCGGCGCGATCATGCCGCGGGGCTGGAACGGGTTGGGCACCAGCTGGTCGATGGAAACCTGGCGCACGCCGCCGCCCTGCGTGGAGCCCGCGGCCTGCGACGCTTCCCCCATCAAGGCGGCAAGGCCCCGGCCGAGGCGGGGATTTCTGGTCGAGCTGCTCACGCTTTCTCCGTGGACCTGCTGGGTTGCTGACGAGCCAGGAATTCTTTCGCCAGGTGCGCATAGGCGATGGCACCAGACGAGCGCGGATCATACGCCGCCAGCGGCTTGCCGTAGCTTGGCGCCTCCGAGACCCGGATATTACGCGGGATCGCGGTCTCGAACACCCAGTCGCCGAAGAAGTCCTTCACCTCGCGCATGATCTGGTTGGACATGTTGTTCCGCCCGTCGAACATCGTCAGCAGGATACCCTGCAGGCGCGCCGAGGCGTTGAATTTCTGACGCACGGATTCGATGGTCTGGATCAGCGCGCTGATGCCCTCCAGCGCGAAGAACTCGCATTGCAGCGGCACCAGCACCCCATCCGCCGCAACCAGCGCATTCAGCGTCAGCAGCCCGAGGCTGGGCGGGCAGTCGATGAAGACGTATTCGAACGGCCACAGCACCCGCGCCGTGGCCAGCGCGCGGCGCAGCTTGAACTCGCGGCGGGTGGCGCCCACCAGCTCTGGCTCCGCGCCCGCCAGCGCGATGCCCGAGGGGATGATCGACAGGCCGGGAATGATGGTGGGAAGCGGGGCCAGGACGGCGGCGTGATCCTCGGTCAGCAGCCGGTACGCGCCCTCGTCGCGGTTGCCGCGGCCGATCCCCAGCCCGGAGGAGGCATTCCCCTGCGGGTCGAAATCGATCAGCAGCACCTTGTGGCCGAGTATCGCGAGGGCGGTGGCGAGGTTGACGGCCGTGGTCGTCTTGCCCACGCCCCCCTTCTGGTTGGCGACTGCCAGGATGGTCTGGGGGCTAGCGCGCACCGGCCGTGCTCCGTCCTGCCGCGCCGATGCGCGGGAGATGGTTCATGGTCCCCCTGATCGGACCCATGACAGGCCAACCAGCTGCCACGTGCTTCTCCGTGCCTGAATAATGTGCCCCGGCGGATGCCCACGCACCACGCCGTCGGGGATGCTGGCATACCGCGCCGTCGGGGTGACGACCGGGCCTCACCTCATAGGCGCCTGCCCGGCCCGAGGCAACGCCGGCGAACCCACCCCGCATCTGGACGCGGCGTTCCTGACGTCGCCCCTTGGTATCGCCCCCTGGACGTTGCCCCCCTGGACGTTGCCCAGCCCGGCATACCGGCTACACTGCGACCGGCCCGCGCGGTGACGGGCATGTCGGAAACAGAGGGAAACGTTCATGGGCAAGCGTATCGCGATCATGGGGGCCGGCGCCGTCGGCGGCTATGTGGGCGCGCATCTCACCGCGGGGGGGCATGACGTCACCCTGATCGATCCCTGGCCCGATCACGTCGAGGCGCTGAAGACCAACGGCTTCGAGATCTTCGGCATGACGCCCCAGGAACGCATGACCGTGAAGGTCAACGCCATGCACCTGACCGAGGTGCAGAACCTGGCGAAGCAGAAGCCGGTCGACATCGCCTTCGTGTCCGTCAAATCCTATGACACGGTCTGGGCGACCCGGCTGATCGCGCAGTACCTGTCCGCCTCGGGCTGCGTGGTGTCCATGCAGAACTGCATCAACGAGGAGCGTGTCGCCGGCGTCGTCGGCTGGGGCCGCACCCTGGGCTGCATCGTCACCGGCGGCGTCGGCGTCGATCTGTACCAGCCCGGCCATATCCGCCGCGGCTATGCCAAGCGCGCCGACATCACGTCATTCTATATCGGCGAGCCCTCGGGCCTGGTCACCAGGCGGTCAGAGGAGATCGCCGACATCATGTCCTGCGTGGATGCGTCCAAGGCGACCGACAATCTGTGGGGGGAGCGCTGGACCAAGCTGTGCGTCAACGGCATGCGCAACGGCGTCTCGGCCGCCACCGGCATGGGCGGCAATGCGCGCGACCACCATGACGCGGTGCGCCGCATCTGCATCCAGCTGGGCGGCGAATCGGTCCGCGTGGGCCAGGCGCTGGGCTACAAGCTGGGCAAGGTCGGCGCCCTGCCGTTCGAGGCGCTGGCCAAGGCGATGGAGGGCGACGGGCAGTCCTATGCCGAGATCTCCCGCCTGATGGTGGAAGGCGGGGCCGGGCAGGCGGAGCGCAGCGATTATCAGCGCCCGTCGATGGCGCAGGACATGGAGAAGGGCCGCCGCACCGAGATCGAGTTCATGAACGGGTTCATCGCCAGCGAAGCCCAGCGCGTGGGGATGCGGGCGCCGACGCACGAGATGCTGACGCGGCAGGTCCTGCGGGTCGAGCGCGGCGAGATCCCGGCGCGTCCGGAAAACGTCCTGGTGAACAGTTAAGGGGAGGCGGGCGATGATCCTCGCCGACAAGGTGGCGCTGGTGACCGGTGCCGGCGCCGGCATCGGGCGCGGCATCGCCCTGGCCCTGGCCGAGGCGGGGGCGCATGTCATCGTCTGCGACATCAACGCCAAAACGGTCGAGGAGACGGCATCGGCCGTCGCCTCGTTCCAGCGGCGGACGCTGGCGATCACGGCCGATGTCGGGGCACTGTCCGACATCGACCGGATGGTGGCCGAGGCGATGGCGGCGTTCGGGCGCATCGACATCTCGGTCCACAATGCCGGGGTGACGCGACGGGCGGATATCATGGAACTGACCGAGGCGGACTGGGACCGCATCCACCGGGTGAACGCCAAGGGCGTGTTCTTCTGCCTGCAGCGCGTGGCGCGGGAGATGATTCCGCAGCGCAGCGGGCGGATCATCAACATCGCCTCGATCGCCGGGAAGGGCTATGCCGGCACGTCGAACGCCGCCTATGCGGCGAGCAAGGGGGCGGTCAGCAGCCTGACGCGCACCGCGGCACAACAGCTGGCGAAATACGACATCAACGTCAACGCCATCTGCCCCGGCGTCACGCGGTCGGCCCTGTCCGAGGCGAACCTCGCCGCCCGTGCTCGGCAGAGCGGGGTCAGCATCGAGGAAATGGAGCGCCGGCGCGCCGAGGCGATCCCGCTGCGGCGGGCCAACGACCCGGCCGACATCGCGGCCATGGCGGTGTTCCTCGCCTCGCCCGGGGCGCGGAACATCACCGGGCAGAACTACAACGTCGACGGCGGGATCATCATGGACTGATCCGCCGGGCGGGCCTGCGAGTAATTCGCATTTACATGCTCGGCGAACCCGGCTAAGACGATCCGGTGTGACGTCGGAAATGGTGGCGCTGCCGTGTATGTCTGTCTCTGCAACGGGTTGACCGACGATCAGATCCGGGCCGCCGCCTCCGGTGCCGATTTCACGACCGCGGCCGGTGTCTATGCCGCCTGCGGTGCCCGCGCCGAATGCGGCGGGTGCACCAAGACCATCGTGACCCTGATGCGCGAGGCACGCGCCCTGCACCCCGAGCTTCTCGCCGCCGACTGAGACGCTGCTCTTGCGCGAAGCCGCGGGACGACCGACATATTCCCCTCGACGCAATCAGGGGACAGACGATGCTGCGTGATCCGAAAGTGGTTGAGCACCTCAACACACAGCTGACCAACGAGCTGACCGCGATCAACCAGTATTTCCTGCACGCGCGGACCCTCCAGCACTGGGGCGTCACCAAGCTGGGCAAGTACGAGTATGACGAGTCGATCGACGAGATGCGGCACGCGGACGAGCTGATCAAGCGCATCCTCTTCCTGAACGGGCTGCCCAATGTGCAGCGCCTGAACCCGGTGCAGGTCGGGCAGGATGTGGAACAGATCCTGAAAGCCGATCTCGCCCTGGAAGTGAAGGCGATGGCCGACCTGCGGGACGGCATCGCCTATTGCGAAAGCGTGCGGGACTTCGTCTCCCGCGACCTGCTGCTGAAAATCCTGGACAGCGAGGAGGAGCATGTCGACTTCCTCGACCGCCAGTTCGACCTGATCCGCCAGATCGGGATGGAGCGCTACATCCAGCTGAACGCCGCCGCCGCGCCCGACCAGGAATAGGCCGCGGGCGCGGCGGCGGTCCGGTCACCGCCGCGATGATGGCGCGATCGCCGGTCAGACCGTGAACTCGACCCGGCAGGACCCCAGCCCCGCGAACGTCACGGCGCAGACATCGCCGGGCTTGAGGTACATCAGCCCGGTGA
>CAYZKM010000180.1:0-8477 GCA_964478525.1 uncultured Bifidobacterium sp. | reverse complement strand
GCTTCCGACACCCGCCGTTCCAGCACCGCCCGACCGGCACGCGCCTTCAGGTCCAGCGCCAGGGCTTGCTTGTTGCGGTTGTCCATCAGCCAGGGGTGGTTGTGCGCCGATGCCGGCATGCCCGGACGTTTGTATTGCGTCCGCCAGGGATCGCCGTCGCCGGGTGGCTCGATCTTGATGACGTCGGCGCCGTAATCGGCCAGCACCGTCGCGGCGGCGGGGGCGGCCACATAGCTTGCGCAGTCGATGACCTTCAGGCCAGCGAACAAGGGTTCGGTCATGATCCGTCACCGCACCGGCACGAACGGTCCATCGCGCCGAGGACGGCGTGGCCAGGACGTTGCATGGGAAACAAACTCCTGGCGGGCCTCACAGGCGGTAGAACCGGGCGGCGGTATCGTGGAACAGCGCCTTCTTCTCATCCGCCGAGGCGCCGGCCGCGATGCGCTTGAAGCCGTTCCACATCACCGCGTAGCCGCACATCCCCTTGTCGACCGGGAAGTTGCTTTCGAACATGCACCGGTTGACGCCGAACGCCTGGATGCAGGCATCCATGTAGGGACGCCATGCAGCGGCAAGCTCGCCCGATGAAGGCGGCAGCACGTTCTCGTGGAAGTCGAACCCGTTGACCACCATGGCCAGGCCGCCCAGCTTCATATGGACGTTCGGGCATGCCGCCAGGCGCTTCAGGCCGGCCTGCCAGGCGGCGAACACATCGTCGCGCCGGCCGCGATAGGGGCCGACACCCAGCGGACCGCCGACGTGATCCAGCACGATCGGGGTTTCCGGGAAGGCCCGCGCCAGGTCGACCAGCTCGTCGATCTGCGTGTGGTACAGCCAGGAATCATAGGACAGGTTGTGCTTCGCCAGGCGCGCGAAGCCGGCGCGGAAGGCGGGCGAGCCCATCAGCGCGAAGGTTGGCGGCGTGGCCATGCTGGCCAGGAAGCGCGGATGGCGCGCGGTGATGTGGCGGATGCCGCGAAACCCGCCCGCCCCGGCCGCGACATGGGCCGCCAGCACGGCGTCGACCGCCTCGCCCAGGCCGAGATCGGCATAGCCGACGATGCCCGCGCAAACCTTCGCATGCGTCCCGCGGCGTTTGGCTTCGGCGGCGACCGAGGCGACGAACTCGGTCTCGCCCACCGGCTTCATCGCCTCGGGCCCATCGGCGCGGTAGGCCCAGAAGCATTGCAGGAACACGGTGGCGACGATGTTGTGGCCGGAATTCAGGTCCGCCAGCAATTCGTCCAGGAAATACGTGTTCCCGTGATGGTTCCACAGGTGATGATGCGGGTCGACGATCGGCAGGTCGGGTTCCAGGATATCCTCGGACAGTTTCGCCAGCCACGCCGGGTTCGGCGTGGGATGGGACAGGACCAGCGGCGGCATTTCGGGCATTCCGGTTTCCTCGGCTTCTTCTATGCGGCAAGCACCGGCGCATCGCCGACGATCGTCGTGCGGTGCATCACGCGGCGTTCGGTCGGGTCGTGCGGCGTCACCGCATGCATGGTGCAGCGATTGTCCCACATGACGACATCATCCGGTTCCCATTGATGCGCGTACACGAAGCGCGGCTGCGCGGCGAATGCCGTCAGCTCGTCGATCAGATCGCGCGCATCGGCGTCAGACATGCCCTCGACCGCATCGTTGTAGATCGGGCTGATGAACAGGGATGTCCGTCCGGTGACGGGATGGGTGCGCACCATCGGCTGCCAGACCGGCGGCATCGCTGCCTTCTCGGCCTCGGTCAGCGGCTTCAGCGCGCGCAGGCGGTGCAGGTTGCTGAAATCATGGCGGGCACGGCGGTTCTGCACGCGCTGCTTCAGGGCAGCGGGAAGTTCGTTATAGACGCGATACATGTTGGTGAACTGCGTCAGCCCGCCGGTGCGGCTGATCTCGACCCCATGCAGCAGCGATCCGATGCATGGCATCGGGCGATAGCTGCTGTCGGTGTGCCATAGCTGCGCCAGCGACACCTGCCGCACGGTCGGATGGTCCGGAGGCATCAGGTTGCCGTCGTCATCGACGTTCGAGACCCGGAATATTTCCTGCACCCGTTTCGACTTGATGATCGACTGATGGAAGATCTCCGGCTCTCCGAAGAAGCGCGTGAACGCCACGTGCTGCTCGTCCGAGATCCGCTGCCGTGGAAACACCACCACCAGGTGGTCCATCCACGCGTCATGGATGGCGCCGAACATCCGCGCGTCCAGCGGACGGGCCATGTCCACGCCGTGCAGTTCGGCGCCAAGCGCGGGATGCAGGGGACGGATGGTGATGGTCATGCCGGATGCTCCGCGAATTCAAAGCCCATGGCGCGGGTGTGGTAGTAGATACCGCCGTCTTGCACGATCAGGAACATCGCCCGTTCGTTCCCGCCATTGTGGTGGGAATGGACGGACACGCCGGGCGTGATCGTGGTGGCCCATGGCGCCCATTCCTTGCGCCGCCCATCGATCACCGAGAAGCAGCGATCACCCTTGATCACCAGCGAAACGGCGACCGAGTTGTGCCGGTGCGGCGGCTGCACGAACCCGCCGGGCAGGGAGTTCATCGCCACCGTCAGCGTGGGCAGGATGTTGCGGCTGGCTTCCTGCCGTTCGGCGGACAGCACCAGCGCGCTGCCGGCGCTGCCCTCGCCGCTGCCGATCTGGTACAGCAGGTCGATCTGCCGCTCGATCTCCTCGGCGCGGAAATGCACGACATCGGTCGGCGCCTGCCCGGGCGCGGGGGCGCGGGCATTCTCGAACGCCAGTTGCGGTTCGTTGGTAACGATCCAGAACACGCCGGGCTGGTCGCCGGCGGCATGGGCCGCCGCGACACCGCCCGGCAGGACGATGATATCGCCGGGCCCCCAGGCGATGCGGTCCTGGCCGCAGGCGGTGGTGCCGGTGCCGGCGATGACATAGATGATGATGCCGCTGGCGACGAAATCGGTCGTCAGCGTCTGGTGCGGGCGGATGCGGGCATAGCGGGCCAGGACCAGCGGGGTGGTGGCCGGAAACGGACAGCCCAGCGTGGCGGAGATGTCGCAGGCGAACAGCCCCGTGGGCGATGCGGGATCCAGGGCGCGCGCCGCCTCCTCGGTGAAGCTGCGGTCCGGCACCGGGGGGTTGATGACGTTGAAGGCGTTGCCGGTGTTGAAGAACCGCCCACGGGCTTCCGCGGCGGTTGCGGGCGCGCGGGGATGCTGCGCGGGCAAATCGCCAATGGTGCGCGGGCGCACATCGTCGGGCATGGACCGTCCCCCGTTGGTGTTGGGTGAAAGCATCCGGTCTGCGTCGGGGCTCGTCAAGGATCGGGCGGGCTTTGCGGCAAAACGCGCATGTCGTTGCGACAGCCTCTCGTCAGCCTTGAACGGTTTCCCGTTCCGGTCCGCTCACGGCGCGCCCCGCAGCGGATTGATGATTTCGATGCCCGCGAAATCACGCTCGTTGTCCGTGACGACAATGCAGTCGTTGGTCGTGGCGACAGCGGCGATGATCGCATCAAGCCCGTTGCGAGGCCGCCCGGCGGCTCGGCCTTCGGCCATCAACGCCGCCCAGACAAGCCCGGCCTTTGCATCGAAGGGAAGGATGCGGCCGGCAAACAGCGCCGGCGGACCGTGCGGACCGCTGAACCAGGCGTCGAGTTGATCCCGACGCCTGCCAGGCGGCTTGTCGAGCACGCCTCTGCGAAGCTCTGCCAGTGTCAACGACGCGATGAAGAGGTCATCGTCGGGCTGGTCGGCCATCCAGGCGACCAGCGATTCCGACGGCGCCGGCTTGGTGAAATTGCTGAGGATGTTGGTGTCGAGCAGGTAGCGCATCAAAGATCGACCTGCCGTCCTTCCTCACGCGGACGGGTCAGGTCGAGCGCGGAGCCGATCAGGGGCGAGGCCAGCAACGCCTTGAGTATCCCGCCTTTGCGAGGCGGTTCGCCGGACATCGACTGCACGACCGCCGTCCGCAGACGGTCGGCATCGGCACCGCCCTCGGCGAGCCGCCTGGCCACCGAGCGGATCAGTTCCCTGTCGTCGTCGCGACCGATCACCTCGAAGCGCGCCATACCGCGCTCGGTCAGGCGGCTTCTGTAGTCATCGATGGCGCGGCGCTGAGGACTCTTGGCCATTCCGGCCTCCCGGATATACCCGGTAATATAACCAGAACACCTGGAGCCTGCAAGATCGGGCGGCCGTCCCGACCACGTGGCGGACATGTACGCCAAGGTCGGCGGCGCTCTGCGGAAGCTCGTCAAGTATCTCGGCCCGAACGGACCGAAGCAGCCGGTGGCGGCCGTCTATCCGCTCGATCGGCTCAAGGAAGCCGTCCAGCACGCCGCTACGGGCACGAAGGTGCTGCTGGAATTCGATGGCGCAGAGTAGTTCTCGATATCGTACGTGCTACATTCGGCGTTGGATCGCCTCCTAGCGAAGCCGCCGCCAAGCTCAAGGCGGTGGGATTTCACCTCGGTTTCGATCGAGGTGTTCGCGGATTCGTTGCGGCATCTGCCATTGCGGTGGCGGCGGATTGCGCTTTAGCTGAGCTATCAGGGCACGCTGATCCTGCAGCTCTTTCTGGCCTGGTAGTTCGAGGCCGCTCTCATACGGCAGCAGGCGAGCCATCTCGGCATCGGCTTCGTCGAAAGCGCCGCAGTAAGCGAGGACCACGGCATACTGGCTGCGAACGGGAATGACGCGACCTGCCAGCTTTAGGCCCAGGATGGTAGGCATCAAGTTTCGCTCAATGACGTCTCGCGCGCCGATGTAGTCATGACGTTCAACGAAGTCGTCCACCAATTCTTGGCCGACCCTGACAAACGAGTCCAACGAATGCGCCATCGAATAGAACTTGAGCGCATGGACGTGGGCCAGGCCGGGGTGATTTCCCGTTGCCTTTATTGCTTTCGCTTGTAGATCGAGCGCGTCGGCCAGATGCTTGAGATCGTCGGTGTGGCTCTCATCACCTTTTAGCAGTGGGAAAATTTTGTCGGGATTGTTTCCCATCACGTCGCCAAGCCGAAGGCCGAGCAGGTCGTAATATTCAACGATCAGATCGAGCGTCGCGGTGACGCAATCGTCCATGAAGCCCAGCTCGAAGAGCGCATGGGCGTAATTATACTTGGCGACGCGAAGGTGCTGCGGGGTTTGTGGCAGAACGCGGCTCAACTCGGCCATCGTCGCCCTGACGGTGACGATATCCTTCGCGCGACCGGCGAAAATCATACGCTTCATGCCGACGGCGAGCCGCTCTGATAGTCCGAGGTCATTTTGCCGAACCAACTCGTCCATGCGATCGAGCTTGGCGCGAATGTCCTTGTCGTCACCGTCTTTGAAGTGCGCAAACACCAGCCCGTCCAACGCCCAGAAGCGGTCTTCGGCGGGGATGTCGTCAGAGGAGGCAACCTGATTGAGGTATTCGGTGATCTCGTCCATGTAGCCCAGCTCATGGAAGATTTCGTCCGTCGCCATTTCGACGAGCGGTTTGATGTTGCCCAGGGCGACGAACATACGGAGCAGCAGGAAGACTCGCTGACGGTCGTGATTTTTTGGAAGCGCCGTCATGAGCAAATCGCGGATCGCACCCTGCGCTTTGTGCACGGTCTCGGCGCCACAGCTATGGAGATGGGCACGGCCCAGCGACCTCATCGCGTCGTGAATTTTGAAGCGATCGACGCCGAAAACCTGAATCGAGCCGGTGAGACGCAGTCGCCGGAAAGCGGCGGCGGCGGCGGGTTTCTCAAGCCCAAACGTAGCCCTGACTACGTCGCTGGCTTCGGCCTGATTGAGCGGAACATCGCTGAGGCTAAGCGCGGCGACGGTCCGGCGCTCGTCGTCACTGTAGCCGTCGAAGATATCGGCGAGGATCAGCTCTTGAGCGGTCTCGACGATGTGCGTCCGCTCCTCGAGCGCAGCGCAGAGCCGGATGAGCTCTCCATCATAAATGTTGGCAGCGATCTTCAGCGCGTTCTGCGTATAGAGTGGCAGTCCCCCCGTGAGCTTGAGCAGGCGCTCATAGGTCGAATAGTCGCCTCGGCATCCGAGTGATGAGCCTTCGGCGGCGGCCGTTTCATTGGACCATCCTAAAAGCGGTTCTGCTTGTATACCAAGCGTTGCCTCGATGCGCGCGACCGCAGCATTGGGCTGTGCCAGCAAGACGAAAAGGAGTTGAGGCGAGGCTTCGATCAGCGAAACCAAGTCGGTGGCCGGTACGCGATGTGCGTTGTCCAACACCAGGGTCGCAGTGACACCACTTTCCGCAAGGTGACGTCCTATGGCGAAGAGGATCTCCGTCCCCGTCGCTCCGGGCAAAAGAATCTCTCCTAATTTGCCGCCGGCTTTCCCAAAGAGGCGTGCCGCGAGCTCGCGGGCGATCGAGCTGGCCAAGGCAGGCCCGGAGACGTCCGCGACGTCATAATAAGCCAGCCTGTCGCTCGCGTGCAGCGCTGTCTGCGAGACCCACGAGGTTTTGCCGGCCCCTGAGAAACCGGTGACCAGTCGAACTCGATGCGTAGTGACGAGCGGCGGTTCTTGGTCTTGCGGGCGGTATCGAAGGGGCGGCGCCGGGAAGTCCTGCAACTGAACGACCAACTGCTCAAAGAGCGCCGGCAGGTCCTGCACGATGAAGGTATGATTGGGGTTCGGCTCGACGCCTGCAGCGGCGGCCATGATCCGTCCCGCAAGTTTCCAGACGAGCGTCTCCGGCGCCAAAATGGAAAACGGCAAAGCGCTCGCTGCCACGCGGCACGCGGTGAAGCCATCGGAGACGGTGTCCCATGGTGCCGGAAGCGCATGACCGCTGGGTTGGGCATTTCCGGGCCAAAGCAAGGCGACATCCTCCGGCCAGGTGTCGCGTTTAAGCCGGTCAGATAACTCAGGACCCGGCACGTTGTTTGCGACGATGGCGAATTCGGCCACTCCGCTTCGCCGACCCGCCGCGTGTTCGGCCCGAATCGCATCGAACCGCGTAAGTGCGCCTTCGATGTCGCTGAAAATGAGATTGGAACTGCGCGTTTTGACCTGCGCATAGATGCGCTTGTTGGAGAGCACCAGCTCCACGTCCTCGTCATTCTCGACAACGACGTGGGTCACGCCGGCGTTGGCAGCCCGGAACAGGCAGGCAGCGGCATACAGGTGCTGATAGAGAAAACCCTTATGAACAGATTCGATCCGGGCGAGCTGACGGCTGTCCAGATTGAAGACCTCAATGTCGGCCGCGTTCGCCATCCTTGTCAGTCCCTCCGCGTCCGGTCAGCAGCGGCAGACCCGCGGAGCGGATTGATGACCTCGATGCCCGGGAAATCGCGCTCGTTGTCAGTGACGACAACGCAGTCGTTGGCGGTGGCGATTGCGGCGATGATTGTGTCGAGCCCGCTGCGCGGCCGGCCGGCTGTTTTGCCTTCGGCCATAAGCTCCGCCCAGGCAAGACCGGCGCGTTCATCGAACGGGAGGATGCGACCGGCGAACAGCGCCTGCGGGCCTTGTGGACCACTAAACCAGGCGTCGAGCTGGTCGCGACGCTTGCCGGCGGGCTTCTCGAGCACGCCTCTGCGAAGCTCCGCCAGCGTCAGCGAGGCGATGAAAAGGTCATCGTCCGACTGGTCCGCCATCCAGGCGACCAGCGATTCCGATGGCGCCGGTTTGGTGAAATTGCTGAGGATGTTGGTGTCGAGCAGATAGCGCATCAAAGATCGACCTTCCGTCCTTCCTCACGCAGACGGGTCAGGTCGAGTTCAGAGCCGATCAGGGGCGAGGCCAGCAGCGCCTTGAGGATGCCGCCTTTCTTGGGCGGCTCGCCGGAAATGGACAGATTGACCGCAGCCCTCAGCCGATCAGCATCCGCGCCGCCTTCCGCTAGGCGCTTGGCGACCGAGCGGATCAACTCGCGATCGTCGCCGCGACCGATCACCTCGAAGCGGGCCATCCCGCGTTCGGTCAGGCGACTGCGATAGTTGTCGATTGCTCGGCGCTGAGGACTCTTGCTCATTCTGGCTCTCCGGACTATAACCGGTAATATAACCAGAACGCCGGAAATCTGCAAGGCCAGGACCTGGCGAGGGCAGATTCGGACTTTGCCGAGGACACCCTAATGCGCCCCAACGCCGCCGAACATACTACGAAGACCGGCGGTCCGGCCGCCGCGCGCACTTTATTGCACTACGCCACCGTTTCAGATTGCCGCCGAGAGCTTCCCGCTGCCGCCGTTCGGCGCCAAAGCCCGCAGAGCGAAGTTCGCATTAACACTCGGAAAGACTTGGATAAATCGAAGCTTAGCATGATTATCTTCGCATGTCAGCAAAGCACGCTATTCCCAAAGTCGACACCGAAATCGACGACTTCTTCGACTACGCGCAAAACGGGTTTTATTCGCCCGCCCGCGAGCGTCGGCCAAAGAAAGCCAAGCCTCGGCCGCGCGTTGTTGCCGAATGGCCCTTGGGCCAGATGAACCGGCCGCGTTCCAGCCGCTTCGCATACAGCGACATGCCCAGCCCGTCGTGCC
>CAYZKM010000179.1:0-8498 GCA_964478525.1 uncultured Bifidobacterium sp. | reverse complement strand
GGCGGTGTCGATCTCGGTGCGATTCGCTTCCAGCGCGCGCTCCATCCGGCTCCAAGGCGGGGCCGAGGTGCCGCGGGTCAGCGTGTCGTCCTCGTAGCGGATCAGCTTGGCCAGCAGGCTGGCCACCGCCGCGGGCTTCGGGATGCCGCGGGTTTCCAGCACCCCGGTGAAGGACCGCCGGCGCTGCTGGTCGATGGTGTGGACGGTGTCGTCCGGCACGTTCTCGGCCAGGACGGTCACGAAGGGGGTCTGCGCGTCGATGCAGGCGTACAGCCGCTGCAGCCCGTCCAGCAGGAAGCCGTTGCGCGACAGGATGATCGGCATCCCGTTCAGCACCCATTCGCCGGCCCGCATCGCGGCGGCATAGGCGGCGACGGCGGCGGCGTTGCGCTTGCCGGCCGGGCGCTTCATCGCCAGCAGGGTCGGTGCCATCTCGGGTGTCACCCGCACGATCGAGAACCGCGCCAGGTCGGGCATGGCGGCCGAGGCAGGAGCCAATTCCGTCGCGGAGTCCGGCATCACGGGTTCCTTAAGGTCCAGACCGGGCTGGTCTGCGTTTGCTTGCATTCTTGGTCCTTCGACGCAGCGTGCCGTGCGCCTGTGCCGATCCGAATCGGCGGGTGGCGGCCTGGCGGCGCGGCATGCCAAGCGAGATAGGTAAAATTTCGCGAATCTGCAAGGAGTCGGTGCCGGGCGCGGGGTCGGTATATCTTGCGAAAATCTGACAATCAGCGTAAACCGAGCTGGGAAAAGGCTTTGGTCAGCAGGGACTTTGGCCAGCAGTGACGGAGAATGCGTGCAATGGACGTAACCAGCACAGGCGCCACCATCGCGGCCGGCGTGGGGGCCAGGCCAGCCACCAGCCATGATGCCCGCCTGAAGGAAACCGCCCGCCAGTTCGAGGCGATGTTCATGACCGAAATGCTGCGCCACGCCCGCCCCGAGAACAAGGCGTCGGGCGCATTCGCGGCCGGGCAGGGGGAAGGGACGTGGTCGGTGCTGATGGACCAGGCGCTGGGCCAGGCCGCCACCGCGAGCGGACCCGCCGGCGATGGACGGTTACGCCAGACGATCGAGAAGGCGCTGCGTGACGCCGACGCCCGTTCCGGCGGGAGGGCGGTGCGATGAGCGGCCACAATGCCGCTGCCGCGGCGGCAGCGCGCCTGCTGGTCGTTGCGCTGAAGCGCGAAACGACACTGGCCCATGCCGGTGCACTGGCCGACCTGGCCGAGGCAGCGTCGGCGAAACGGGATGCCTACCTGGCATTCGAGCAGATGTGCGCGGACATGGACCCCGCCGATGCGCCGGCCGCGATCGGGCACGACGTGATCGCCCAGCTGGTGGCCGCGGCGAACGAAAATGCCCTGGTTCTGGAAGCGGTTACCACTGTCCTGAACAGTGCCGCGACGCGTCTGCGCACGCTGGTCGGTGCGATGGCCGATCCCGGGACCTATGATCTGCACGACCGGCCGCGCCGGCATGTCATCGCTGCCAGCGTTGATTCCTGCGCCTGAGCCCGATTTGCGAAATTGTATTCAGAAAGCAGTTGCCAGAACCAAGATGCCCTGCTAAATATCATCGCAACATGATGCGAGGTTACTTCAAGAGGTTGCATCATGCCCAGGCGTCAGAAAGGCGCTCCCACCCTCAGCCCTGAACGGGAGCTTTATCATGTCTTCGATCCTCACGAATTACGGCGCGATGGTTGCTCTGCAAAACCTGCAGGCCACTCAGCGTTCTCTGACCGAAACTCAGAACCACATTTCGAGTGGCCTGAAGGTCGCCACCGCCCGTGATGACGCGTCTTCCTGGACGATCGCCACGACGATGAAGTCGAACGTCGCCAGCCTCAATCAGGTCAGTCAGGACCTGGGCAACGCCGACTCCATCCTGGGCACCGCCGTTTCCGGCGCGACCCAGATCACCAGCCTGGTTTCCAGCATTCGTGCGAAGGTCGCTGCGTTCACCGACACCTCTGCCAACCAGTCGGCGATCCAGAGCGAAGTGACCCAGATGGTCAACCAGATCGGTGCCACCATCCAGTCCTCGTCGTTCAACGGTGTGAACCTGTTGGACAGCAGCAAGCCGGATGGCCTGGTGTTCCTGGCGGCGACCAACAACGACTACGGCTCAAACGCCACATCCCCGACGATCTCGACGGGTGCGGCGACGGACCTCTCCAGCACCGGCACCGATACCGCGGTGTCCGACTTCTACACGCTGGTGGGGGGCCTGGCGGCCGCGATCTCGGATCCCGATCCGGCCACCCAGCAGACCAACCTCGATGCCGCTCTGGCGAAAATCGACGCGTTCAACGCGTCGGTCGAAGGCCAGGCCGCCGCCTTCGGTGCCGTGCAGCAGAACGTCCAGTCGCAGAAGACATTCGTCACCAACCTGGCGAATGCGATGCAGCAGGGCGTGAGCAACATGGTCGATGCGGACATGACCGCCGAGTCGGCGCGTCTGAGCGCCCTGCAGACCCAGCAGCAGCTGGGCACGCAGGCACTCAGCATCGCCAACCAGGCGCCGCAGATGATCCTGAAGCTGTTCGGCTGACGTGACGCGGGGCCGGGATCGCATCCCGGCCCCGTCGTTCCCCGGCGGAGAAGTCGCCGGTCCAGACCTGCTCGCATGACGAGGAAGAAAGCCCGTTTGATGCAGACCCTGACTCAAGAGCACCCGCTCTCCATTCCCAACGGCGCTGCGTCCGCCTACGGAACCGTCATCCGCAACACCGAGAACCCGCGCGATATCGAACTGCGCGTGTTCGAGAAGATCACCGCCGCGCTGGAAGCCGCCGCCGCGCCGGACGCCCATTTCGCGCTGCGCATCCAGGCCGCGCACGACAATCGCTCCCTGTGGCAGACGCTGGCCTGCGACCTGGCCAGCGACGACAATGCCCTGCCCGCCGACCTCCGTGCCAGGCTGCTCAGCCTCGCGATCTGGGTCACCGGCGAAACCGACCGGGTGATGCACCACGGCGCGTCGATGCAACCCATGATCGACGTCAACCACAGCATCATGCAGGGGCTTCGATCCGTTCCAGGGGTACCCGCCTGATGCCGCTGAAACTCAAGCTCGCCGCGCGCGAGCGCCTGATCGTGAACGGCGCGGTCCTGGTCAACGGCGACTGCCGGACCTCGTTGCTGGTACGGAACTTCGCGCATGTGATGCGCGAGAAGGACGTGCTGCAGGAAAGCGACGCCAATACCCCGACCAAGCGGCTGTACTTCCTGGTGCAGACCATGCTGATGCAGCCGCCGCCGACAGCCCAGCTGATCGACGATTATCGGGTTGCGCATCGACAGTTGTCGGACGCTTATGTGCGGTCCGAGAACCTGGCGATGCTGGGCGATGTCGACCGCCTGGTCGAACGGGGCGACTACTACAAGGCCCTGGCGCGCCTGCATCCGCTGATCGCCTATGAAGCGGATCTGCTGAACGTGGAGCCGCATCAGTGGCGCCGCGCATCGGCCGCGGCACCGGACGCGCGATAGCATGGCCGCCCGCCTTCGCCGGCGGGCAGCGTCGCGCGGGCGCATCCGGGATCACTGATCGGCCTGGCCAGGCCCGTGCGATATCAGCCACGATACCTGTCATGGCGTTCGGCGATACGGGCAGGCCTGGTCGGAACGACACCGGCGGAGGCGTTTCGTCACGCGGCTCCTCCGCTCGCACCAACGGTCAGCGGGGGTAGAGAACGCGCATGGACCCGTTCGTCACGACACTCGGCATCCGCACCGGAGTCGCCGGGTGGAAGCTGTTGCAATCGAAATCGGCCGCCGATTTCCCGGCCCTCGCCAAGGACCCGATCGTCCAGCGGGAGATCGCCTATTTCCGCAAGCACGCCCCCGAAGCGCTGAC
This sequence comes from uncultured Bifidobacterium sp., assembly GCA_964478525.1. Taxonomy (GTDB): domain Bacteria; phylum Pseudomonadota; class Alphaproteobacteria; order Acetobacterales; family Acetobacteraceae; genus Rhodopila. Next base: position 4,634 of record CAYZKM010000179.1, on the reverse strand, counting down.
CGCGAAGGACCTGCTGTCCGACCGGCGACTGCAGGATTTCGCGCTGACCGCCTATGGGCTTTCGTCACAGATCGGCATGACCGCGCTGATGAAGAAGGTCCTGTCGTCCGATACCAACGACAAAACCTCTTTCGCCGCGCAGATGATCGATCGCCGCTTCGTGCAGGTGGCCGCGGCGTTCAACTATGGCGTGGCCGCTGCGCCATCCTCGGCCGCGCAGGCCTCGCAGGCCAAGGTCTCGATCGACCGGCTGTTCGCCGAAAGCAACTTCACCGGATTCAGCGGCACTTTCGGCGGCGTGACCGTCCCCTATGCCAATCTGCTGCATGTCACGACATGGAGCGGCATGGCCAATGCCCTGCAGGCGGCGTTCAGACGAGCGGACGGGAACCGGACGGATATCTCGGTGGTGGTGGATGGCGCGGGGCTGAAATTCACCGACGCCAAGGGCCGCGGCGGCCCCAGCGGCTTCACCTGGCGGCAGAACTCGGCGAACACCGGCGGCGATGGCGTGGTGTCGGACCCGTTCAATGTCGTCACCGGGAAGCCGGCCGGCGCGATCACCGGCGGTCCATCGGTCACGAAGTCGAGCTTCATCGATCAGGTCGTGCAGAAATACATGGAAGCGCAGTTCGAAACCGTGATCGGCAAATCCTCGAACGCGCTGCGTGAGGCGCGCTATGCGCAGCGGCAACTGCCGAGCATCGGCAGCTGGTATTCCGTGATCGCCGACCGTCCTCTGGCCAACGTCGTCCAGACCGTTCTCGGCCTGCCGTCCAGCTTCGCGATGCTGAACGTCGACCAGCAGAAGCGGACGCTTGAAAAGCGGATGAACATCAAGGACTTCCAGGACCCGGCCAAGCTGAACAAGCTGCTGACGCGCTATGTCACCATGAGCGATCTGAACACCCAGCAGCAGAGCGTGGCGGTGACAATGCTGGACAGCTACGGCAGCGGCGGGATCATCAACCTGACACTGCCGGGGATGTCGGGTGGCGATGGCGTGTCCAGCGCCTCGACCGCCGCGCTGATCATGAGCACCGCGCTAGGCTGACCCCGGCTTCACATCGGTCGAGCGCCGGCGCGGCGTCTGGCCGATCGCCAGGATCTTCGCCAGGCCGGCGAACGAATCCGGCGCGGTCTCCCGCTCGTCCACGCCCTGGCCCAGGAAACGCTCGAACGCCGGCTGCGCCTCGATCGCGCGGTCGACCATGGGGTCGGATCCGGCACGATAGACGCCCAGGCGGATCATTTCGGCCATGCCGTCATACGATCCCAGCAGCCGGCGGGCCTCCGACAGCAGCCCATTCTCCTCCCCCGAATGACACCGTGGCAGCGCTCGGCTGACCGAACGGAGGATGTTGATCGCGGGCCAGCGCCCGGACTCGCCGATCTTGCGATCCAGGACCAGGTGCCCATCCAGGATGCCGCGCACCGCGTCGGCCACCGGTTCGTCGTGGTCGTCGCCATCGACCAGCACGGTGAACAGGGCGGTGATGTCGCCCTCTCCGTCCGGGCCGGGACCGGCACGTTCCAGCAGCGCGGGCAGTTCGGTGAAGACCGACGGGGTATAGGACCGGGCGGTGGCGGGCTCGCCGGCGGCCAGCCCGATCTCCCGCTGGGCGTGGGCCAGGCGGGTGACGCTGTCCAGCAGGCAGAGCACCTGCTTGCCCTGCCCGCGAAACCACTCCGCCACGGTCAGCGTGGCCTGTGCGGCGCGACGGCGCGCCAGGGCCGGCTGGTCGGAGGTGGCGACGACGATCACGGCACGGGTCAGGCCGGCTTCGCCCAGGATCACTTCCAGGAATTCCCGCACCTCGCGGCCGCGTTCGCCGATCAGGCCCACCACGATCACATCGGCCGCGACGAAGCGGGCGAGCATGCCCATCAGCGTGGATTTGCCAACGCCGGATGCTGCGAAAATACCCATGCGCTGGCCGCGGCACAGGGGAATGAAGGTGTCCATCGCGCGCAGCCCGGTTTCCAGGCGCTGCCCGATCAACTTGCGGCTGAAGGCCGGCGGGGCGGCGCGGCGCAGCGGCATGGCGACCGAGCCCTGGGGCAGGGGACCCTTGCCGTCGACCGGTTCCCCAAGCCCATCGACGACCCGGCCGAGCCAGCCGGCGCAAGGGTAGAGGACGGGGGATTCGGCCAGGGTGACGCGCGCGCCGGCGGCGAGCCCGTCGGCCGCGCCTTCGGGCATGACCGTGACGCGGTCTGCGGCGAAGGCCACGACCTCGCCGGGCAAGGTGCCGCGGGCGCCTTCGACCAGGACACGGTCGCCGACCCCGATCGACTGGCCGAAGCCGGAGACGGTCAGGGCGACGCCGCGGGCGGAGTCGAGGCGGCCCCAGCGTTCATGGTGGGGGACTCGGCGGAGGCGGGGGGCCAGATCGTTCATCTGGCTGATCGCCGGGTGCTGCGCGTTCTGCGAAAACATATAAAGATGGATAGGGCTTGGGACGCCAGCGGGCAAGGGAATTTGCGAATTGTGATTCATTTCAGGCGAGGCAGATTCGTGCGAAAATACCTGGACATCAGTTGCGAACACCGGTAAGGAATTTCGCAGACACCCATCTTCGCAAGAACTGCGAGCCGACATGCTGGATAGTATCGACCTTTTCCGTTTGGCCGACGCCCGTCTGCGCTATCTCGCGGACCGGCAGACCGTGATCGCGCGGAACATCGCCAACGCGGATACACCGGCCTATGTCTCGCGGGACCTGACCCGGTTCACCTTCAACAGCGCGCTGACCAGCCAGGCGATGGCGGATACCGCGCGCCCGGTCAGTCTGAACCGCACCTCGTTCGCGCATCTCGACATCCCCTCGGGCGGTGGCGGGCCGAATGGCCCCGGCAGGGCGTCCGCCGGCTATGGCGAGAAATTCTCGGGCAACAAGGTTTCGCTGGAAGAGCAGATGGTGAAGGCGGCCGACACCATGAACGCGTTTTCGCTGGCGTCCTCGGCCTATGCGAAAAGCATCGCCATCATGAAACTCAGCATCGGGAGCTCCAAATGACCCCCCTGTCGCCCATTTCCAGCCAGGGGCCCTTCGCGCAGGCGATGGCGACCGCGGCGTCCGCCATGCGCACGCAGTCCACCCGTTTGCGAATCGTGGCCGAAAACCTGGCGAATGCCAACTCCACCGCGGCAGTCGCCGGCGGCGACCCGTACCGGCGCAAGACCATGACCTTCGAGGAGGCGGTCGACCGCACCACCGGCGCGCCCATCGTGCGTCCCGGCAAGGTCGGGGTCGATCCGTCCGCCTTCCGCACCATCCACGAGCCATCGCACCCCGCGGCCAATCCGGATGGCTATGTCAGCCTGCCGAACGTGTCCGAGGTGATCGAGGTGGCCGACATGCGCGAGGCGCAGCGGTCCTACGAGGCGAACCTGGCGGTGATGAGCCAGGCGCGCACGATGGTGAACAAGACGCTCGAACTGTTGAGGGCCTGATCCGATGACACCTGTGAACGCCGTTTCGTCGATCCGTCCCCTGATGGAATCGTTCCGCACCCAGCAGACCAGCGCGACGGGCGCGGGCGGGGTCGATTTTGCCAGCATGCTGGGTGACGCCGCGCGCGGTGCGCTGACGACGATGCACCATGCCGAGAAGGTCACCGCGCAGGGCCTGGCCGGGCAGGCCGACACGCAGTCCGTCGTGCAGACCCTGACCAGCGCCGAGTTGACGATGCAGTCCGTGGTCGCGGTGCGCGACAAGGTGCTCAGCGCGTATGGCGAAGTCATGCACATGAACATCTGACCGGGGTCGGATGCAGGGGGCGCGATCATGAATGAAGGCGATGTCATCGAGGTTCTGCGCGGCGGGTTCTATACCGTGCTGCAAGTGACCGGTCCCGCCCTGCTTGCCGCGCTGGCCAGCGGCCTGGTGGTCAGCATCCTGCAGGCGCTGACGCAGGTGCAGGAAATGACGCTGGCGAACATTCCCAAGATCTTCGTCACGCTGCTGGTGACGATGCTGTTCCTGCCTTTCGCCTTCGCGGCCATGCGCGCCTACATGGACCAGATCATCCAGATCGTCATTGGGATCTAGATCGGTGTCCGAAGCGCTGAAGACCCCTGGCGGGCTGAGTTCGTTCCTGGACCGTCTCAGCCGCGGCCTGCGTCATCAGGACCTGATGTTCGCCGCGGGCATGATGGTGCTGGTGGCGGTCCTGGTGCTGCCGATGCCAACCTGGCTGGTCGATGTCGGCCTGTCGGCGTCCATCACCCTGTCTGTCCTGATCCTGATGGTGGCGATCTGGATTCAGAAGCCGCTGGATTTCTCCAGCTTTCCCACGGTGCTGCTGGTTGCCACGCTGCTGCGCCTGGCGCTGAACCTGGCGACCACGCGGCTGATCCTGGCCAACGGCCACAAGGGGCTGGACGCGGCGGGCTCGGTCATTCACGGCTTCGCGGCCTTCGTCGTCGGTGGCGACTTCGTCATCGGCGTGGTGGTGTTCGCCATCCTGATCGTCATCAACTTCATGGTGATCACGAAAGGTGCAGGCCGTATCGCGGAAGTTGCCGCGCGGTTCTCTCTGGACGCGATGCCGGGCAAGCAGATGGCGATCGACGCCGAGCTGTCTGCCGGATCCATCACCGACGAGGAGGCTCGGCGGCGACGGAAGGA